>CAZPHU010000051.1:0-2350 GCA_964586285.1 uncultured Fibrobacterota bacterium
TCCCGGGCATCTGGTGTGGATCGGTGATTTTTGACGATCTGATTGACGACAGTGAGAGTCCGCATGATCCTCTGGTCATAATCACCAGGCCTGACAGTACCTTTGATACGACGCACTTGTCGATGCTGGATTCGATCTGCTTTGAGGACGGTAAGACCACGGTAGATTTCGTCCTGTTTCATGCGCCGGTAAATAACGAACATGAGCTCACTGTTACGTTCGATGAAACTCTTAACGGCAACACCGATCCTTTTGAGCTTCACCCTGGGCCGGTCGCTACAATCGATATAGTTCGTCCCGACGGCAGTCCGTTTCCCGAAAACAGAGTTGTTCTTAACAGCACCGACGAACAAACCATGAGAAGTATCGGGTTTGACCGTTTCGGAAATCCGGTCGTTAATAAACCGGTTGAAAGTACGTGGAAAGCCGATTCCACTCTTCCGGCCTACTCTTCTCCAGAAAAAATGTCTCAGATCTTCTACTCTTTCGATAACGTTCTTTATGCGAAAGAGGGGCATATGAGAGCCAATTACAACGATTCGATAGGCGACAGTCTATTAATCATAATAAGATCCAAGCCCGGAGAGGTTGTAAAGGCTTTCACGCGTGATTATAACGGAAACGGATATCTGGACGCTATCGAGGTTCACTTCGATAAGATGGTTTCGTTTCCTGAGGGATATGATTTGTCCAATATCAGTGTGGCAAAGACAATAACCAAAGAAAACTTCCTGGTCGATAGAATAGAGCCTTTCTATTCGACCGAAGCCCCCGATTCCGTATACAAGATTCATCTTGTCGAGGATACTAGTATACAAGGAGGGATTTCTCAAACAGACTGGGTAACCACTCTTCAGGTCATCGATGCGCGTGAGATAAGTCCGGCTGAGATACTTTGCCATGATGGTGCCGGTCCGGTGATTTGGTCGGTAAAGAAACTTACTAATGCAGCGGGTGACCACAAGCAGGATGAGGTGATTGTTAAACTCAGTGAAGAGTTCTCCGGTCCGGACGGTGTTTTGTTCAGCCAAACCAATCGTCCCGAACTAACCTTCGTGGTGTGGGAAAAGGACGAAAACGGCGAGCTTCAACCCGTGGATGAGATACTGGTGGGAATCGATCATTTTGACGATGTCCGCCCCGATGAGTTGACGTTCAAGACGTCCAATGGAGTCAATCTAACCGATTGGCACTACATGAGCATCAAGGTTGATACCACCGGTACCATGAAAAACAGGACTTTGGTTGTCGACAAGTCCGAAGGTAAGAATGAACCCGTGGTCGAAAACAGGCGAGTTCAGGTTATAGTTAAAGGGGCGCTGGGTGAGATAGCCATAGGTCCGAACCCGGCACGCCCGACTTACGAATATGCGGATGAACCTGTGCTCAAACCCCTATCCCCCAAAGTTGCTATCGACAGGGCGAAAAAGGGTGGGGCTCTTATCACCATACCGATTTACTATAACAGAGGAAGCACGACATCGGAGAGGGAGATAGTCGATGGGAAAATAATGGTATTCGATGCTATAGGAAATCTTGTGTACATTGAAGAGATGGAAGACATACTTGCGGATACCACCGAAAGTCCCGAATCCGATGAGCATGCGCGGCTGTTTAAAAGACTGAAAAACGATGAACAAGACAGCACCGAAGTTCAGGCCGCACTGATATTTCACTGGGATCTATTGACCAATGACGGGCGTGCATGCGCGCCTGGTATTTATCGAGTTCTGGTGTTTATCGAGTCCAATTTAGCAAGCGTAAGAAAATATTCGAGCAATCTGGGGATAACTCGGTAAACGACTTTTCCTGGGAGGGCGGTTACGACCGCCCTTTTTTTTCGGAAGTATCTTGGCCCATCATCCACACGGAAGGGTGCAATTTTTTTACCCCGTCGCCGACGGAATATTCAAGAGCGCAAAATAGATTATCTGATTGTTAAAACAAGGCAAATACGTTATCTTATACGTATGAAGTTCAACCGGTTAACTGCCCAGTCCGTGGTAAACGGCTGTTTGGTACATAAGTTGATTAGTATTATGATCAGGAATAACTCTAAAGAGCGCAGGTAAAATTGCAATGGCGACAAATTCCGAGACAAAGATGATTACAGATTACAACCGCAAAAAAGGAAATCGAATTATGTTAAGCCATAAATCCCATTCAGCGGAATACCCTCAGGACTATTCTTTCGTAAAAGAACCATTTACAGTCGAGTGGATAAGGCTAACACTTCTTTTCCTCCTTTCCTTTCTCTTCTTTGCATCTACCGCTCATGCCCAGGCCCAGTACCGGGTTCATCCGGATTACGAAGACAGCCTTAGAGTGGTTGTAATCTGGAACGATGCTA
>CAZPHU010000051.1:2450-25944 GCA_964586285.1 uncultured Fibrobacterota bacterium
ATGACGGAAATCTATTGTACCCGGGAGTAAACGGTATCATCTCCAATGCCGTGGACAGCTTGATGGCGAATACCCAACTTGATTTTTTCCCGCTGGGTGAGGGGCGTTGCCAGGCTGACGCGGATGAGTACAATATCCAGTATCCGCAATGGATAACCAAATTGGGTTATCAGCAGGGGCACTGGAACGACATGACCAGACCCGGACCGGATGAGCTTCACGTGCTTGTCGCCATACAGGACACTATGCCCGACGAGACGATTCGACGTGCTGTGGCTCTAAGCTACCAGCCCCAGTTCCTTCAAGATATCGAAGCCGCCCAGCAGATTACCTATGATGCCGTCATGTTTGCATCCCTTGCCCACACACTCTCGGTAGCATCGGGTATTGAGATTGTCACAAATGACACCACGATGCAGGCCGGGGACACAATCAATCTTACCGCTGTTCTTTACGACCAGTTTGGCAAACCTATAGAAGACGACGGTACTCTGGCTCAAATAAGATGGGAAATTCACCCTTCATCACGCCGTGAGGGCGACGGGCTGGTGGATGCCACCGGAGATACGGCATCATTTACAGCTACCAGGGCCCATCGGTCTGTGCGAATCACAGCATCATTTGACGACGATGAAAACAGGCTTATGGATGAGGCGGTAATAACGATTGTTCCCGCCCCTGCGCATCATCTTGTGATTGAAGGAAATCGGGACGGCATATTGTCACCTCATGAGGATAATCCGGTGGGAGGAAGGGGATATATGCGTTTTTCTACCACCGATACCACGAAACTTGCCTGGGCTGTTATTCGTGATCGATTCGGCAACTACGTGGAGAACTCTCAGAGCACACTTTGGGATACACTCTCCCCCGGAGGTATCGTTTCGGCTCAAGCCCAAGATCAGTCAACCGGCGAAGGATTGATCACAAAGCTTGGTCCCGACGGCAGCGGTTACGTGTTTGCACGAAGTAATGAGTACGAAGGAGCGCTTTTCAGTGATACAATTCAGGTGGAGGTCGATAAAATTGAGTATGAGAGCCTTCGCATACTATCTTATGAAAGCGGCCAAACCTTTGAAGTTGAAACTCTGGTGGTGGTAACCGGCAGAGATACATCCCTCATAGTACAGGGTTATCGCTCCGATCTGCAGAGCTGGGAAGAGGTGCCCGGCAATTGGTCTCTTAGTGCTCAGCTTAGAACCGATGCCGCGCCTCCGCAAGCTCAGGCCGTCTGGGAATTCTTTTCACCGGTAGATACGGGTTCCGGGGTCATAAGTGCCGAATATGAAGAATTGCAGGCACATATACCCGCCATTTTTCTTCCAGGCCAACCAGGACTGCTTGAACTTTACCCTCGGGCCGGGAGTCCTGATGAGCAGACGCCGTACGCTCCTTACCTCAGCGGTATAGCCGATACGATTGAGGCCGGCGAATCGTTTGAAGCCTGGGCGAAGATGTTCGACATAAACGGCATCTGGTTGCCCGAATATGAAACCGACTCGGCAAAGGCAAACCTTATACGCTGGCAAGTTAGTACAGATGAAGAGGTCGAATACACTGCCGAGGGAGCCCGGTTCAGTCTGGTTTCGACAAGAGCTTATCGCACTATAAACATAACGGCGTCGGTGATCGCAAACGGTACAACAATGAGCCGTACGATATCGGTCTATATCACCCACGGCAAACCGGACCACCTGGTCATTGAAGCGAGTGCAACCATTGCCAATATGATCAACGATGATCCGATAAACGAAATCACTATAGACAGCACTGAATCAAGCAGAAATGTCTTCGCGATCCTTCGAGACGTTTTCGGCAATTTCGCCGGATACTCAACCAACACAGTCTGGCAGAGCACGGATTCGGATATCTTTACCGCCGCGGCCGGCGAGGCCAGGGATGTGGGTGAAGGTGTCGCGAGCAGAGTAAGCGACGGTAACGCCCAAATGATTGCAATTGACGGTGAAAATGAACAGCTGACCGATACAATAAGTGTAACCGTACAAAGCTACTATTATAAAGAGTTGCGCATCGTAAACGAAATGGGCGACACTCTGGATACCCTTCGAATGAATACCAACCAGGAAACCACCCTGGTGGTAATAGGACTTCGTTCCGATATCGACGATCAGGACGTTTGGGAGCGTGTTCAGGCTCGATGGAGTAATTCCGATAATCTTCAGATCACTCCCACCGCTCCACAGCTCTCTTCTCAATGGGGTTTTTCTCCATCGGATACCGCGTCTTCGGGGCGGATAAAGGTTTCGCAGAATAATGCGCTTACCAGACCATTCAGCACGCATGTCATATTCGATCCGGGGCCACCTACACAGATAAGTATAGATATTCTCACACCGCCGGATAACCGTATTGCCGGTGAACCAATTGAGGCTCTGATTTCCATCGAAAATGAAGACGGCAAGGTTCCGGGTAATCTGTGTGGCAGCGCCGTGTTTGACGATCTGCTAAAAGATACATCTCAAAACGGTGAGATTTATCAGCCTTATGTAATTATCGACGGAGATACGGTTTTACTTTCCGAGGTATCGGAGCTTTGTTTCGATGGTGGAAATGCGATTGTCGATCTGGTTCTGTTTTACGCGCCGCCGGAGAACCGTCATACGGTTTCGGTCTCTTTCAGTAATGAATCTGTACCCGGTCTGAATGATTCGGAAAGGATGGTTCTCAATCCGGGGCCGGTGGACAGTATTAATCTGGTGCAGAATAATGAGAAGCCTTTCCCCGGGGACACTCTTGTTCTGGATTTCGATGACGGAAAGAGTATCAGAAGCATAGGTTTTGACCAATACGGTAACTATATCGGCCCCACACCTGCTGTTTGGAGTACGGATGGTGATATTCCTAAGTATTCTTCATCCGAACGAATGACTCAGATCTACTATCAGGTATCGAGCATTCTTTACGAAAAATCGGGTATTATAATCGCCAAGTATGATGAATCGATTGGTGATGAACTCCCGGTCCGCATCCGTCCCCAACCTGCTCAGCTAACTCAAGCATATACGCGGGATAACGATGGAAATGGGTATCTGGATGCAATTGATATCGTGTTCAATAAAGAGATTACTTTTCCCGACAGCTTCGATATGTCGAATTTTGTAGTCGAGTTTGATACCGAGGATTACGGCACCGTGTACTGGGAGGTACAGGGCATTTCTCCTTCCCCGGGATCGGAAGACTCGATTTTTACACTTCGTCTGATCGAGAACCAGGATTCGATGGACGGTGCTCCTCAGACGGACTGGAAACCGGAGTTGTCGATTCACAACGCTCCCGATTTCGGGACCATTTCGTTTGATTGTCTGGATGGAGCCGGGCCTGTTGTCTGGAAAGTTGTCCGTCAGGTCAGCGGTGACGGCAACCGGACGAAGGATAAGATTATGGTCGAGTTCAGCGAAGATATTGTCGGTTCCGACGGTATATCCATTCCGCTTACTACTCGTCCGTCCGATCTTTTCGAAGTCTGGGTGGACTCGGCCGGCAGTATCAATCGGATGGATTTATTGAACGGAATACAATCTCTTTCCTCGTCGAATGCGAGACAGATTGAGTTTTACATGACCAACAACGGAGAATTAACCAGCTATAACCTGATAAGTATCAATGAAAACAGCGATCTTCTGGTAGACAACTCCGAACAGCGAAATCGTCCCCATTCCAACAACAGACCCACCCGATTGATTGTAGTGGGAAGGGCGGCGGAACTGACTGTAGGTCCAAATCCGCTCAGACCAACATTTGCTCACAGTTTCGATGATCTTCAGGCCCAGGAGCCTTCCATCGCATTTGACTGGACAACTCGCGGAGGTGGAGTTTTCGTAGCCAATATTATAGTACCCGGCTCCGATTCCACCCTCAGTAAGTCTATAATGGAATTTGATATCAAGGGTTCGCTTATGGTTTTCGATGCGATTGGAAACCTGGTCTATACGCGAAAAGCTACTCGGGATGAGTTAGTCGAGCCGATAAGCAACAGGCGCTGGATACCTGGAACAACAGAGCAGTTGGTGTTCTACTGGAACGGCATAACCGACCAGGATCGTGCCGCCGCCCCAGGTATATACAGAACGATCATGTATCTGGAGATTGATGGAGAACAGCTGAAGCTGTCAACCAATCTAGGCATCGGAAGATAAACTCTCCTAAAAAAGTAAGGTGCGGATGCGGTCAAGATGTACCGCAATCGCACCTTATCCCCCGGGCAATGCCGCTGCATTTAGCTTCACTCCTGAGAAACGTACCCCTTCCAAGCCTTCCCCTTGGTAAGGGAAAGGCTTTAACGCGTTGTTAATATTAGTGTTAGCTCCTCCCCCTTACCACGGGGTAGGCTGGGAGGGGGTGTATTTGCCCCGGAGAATCGCTAAAGTCAACCTTAAAGCAACAGCATTGATCCCCCCCGGTCCCCCTAAGCAACTACTCCTCACAAGAGAAAAATCTGTTAGTTGTTTCGCATGACTCCCGTCCCCTCAAAGACGAAGAAACTAAGGGAAATGCCTTCTGCGACTTCGCGAAGGGATTGGATGATTTGCATGGTTTTACCCGGTTGCAGGAATAGGAATCAGGACAGAAAGACCTTTCTCCTCCCCCTTGCTAAGGGGGAGGCCGGGAGGGGGTGCCTCCGGAAAGGCATCTATCGGGATTTAGCCTATGAGGATTAGTTGCATGACATGCAAAGTCAGTCGGTTACCCTGCACATCCAGGCCTCCTGTCCCCCTAAAGGGAGACTTTTTAAGTTAGATTGTTGCTAAATATGTAAGGCTTATCGATGTTCCCAGGTTTACGGCCTCGCCTCTGCAGGCGAATCCGGTAACCTGCCACGCTTAAATACATTCTCACACTAAACCATCCACTAACCAGACGGAAATGCGTCTCCCTTAAGGGAAGGGGCCTCCTTAATTCCTCCCCCTGGGTTACCTTCATCTAAAACGAAAACAGGAAACAGGGTATCCTTTTTTCTAATCTTTTTAGGGTTATAATAGTATATGTGAGATAATATTCGGTTAAACATCAGTCAAAACAGTTGCCCCGAATAATCTCATTAAACCGTCGCACCTGACGGAAAAAAATCCTTTTGTCGGGGGAAGTATCATGAGAGTCATAAGATCACTTAAACCGGAATTTTTCGAAAGCCTTAGTTTTACGATCCTGCTCTTTATGTTTATCTCATTAGTGAGCTGGAATGTGAGCGGCCAGACATATCCTGACACGCTTTGGATACCGGTTACCTATTATGACTTTCATTCGGACGGCAGCAACCCCGAATTCGAGCAAAACCACACCGGCGGTATCTATAAAAATATGGTTGCCGATACTCTGGATTCCGAACGTAAACCTGTACCGGGCAATACCCCCTACCTCAACCACTATATCAAATACTGGTATCGTGACTGGAACAAAGCCGCCAGAGGGGACTATACGATTCCCGATTATGATATTGTCGGAAGCACCTTTAATGCCTCGGTTACATACAAGGGTATTAAATCGGTCAACCATGACACAGCTTTTAAGAACATAGTTATAGAAGATTCTCTGCCTTTTAAACATCTTGGCGACGGAGTTTATGAGTACAGGGATGATGCGACCGCAAACTTCTTTCCACTAAACGGGCGTGGGTTCAACGAAGGCAAACAGGGTAACAATTTCTCTTTTACAATGGAGTTACACACCACTTTCGTTATGAAACCGGGAATCACCTTCAATTTCGCCGGTGATGATGATGTCTGGGCTTTTGTCGACAACAAACTTGCCATGGATTTAGGTGGTATCCACGGAATGGAAAGGGGAAGTTTCAAAGTAGATACACTTGGGCTTGTACCGGGGCGGGAATATAACTTTGATTTCTTCTTTGCCGAAAGGCATACAAGCGAGTCCCACATCCGGATAACAACAAACATCGTAAGTACAAAACTTGCCGAACTGACACTTCACGCCCAACCTGACGAAACGGTCAGAGCAGGAGATACGGTTACCGCATGGGCACAAACCGTCGATGATACCGGGGGTGTTCACACAGGATACAGTGACTTGATCAAGTGGCATTTCCTTGAAAGCGGCGGCCATCACGACTCAACACTTATCTCCGAAAATTCCCGCGAGATTACGGGAGACACGGTATACTTTATTCCTACCGAAGCCCATACCCAGGTTAAAATAGAAGGTATTCTTCTTGACACAAACACAAACGAATACCTTCGGGATACCCTGACTTTGACGATTCTTCCCGGTGCTCCACATCACCTGGTGCTCGAGGGTAAAGCGGAGATGAATAAGACGGCACTGCTGGATGCTCAACCGATAGATCAGATTTCTATAGGCCCGGATGAAACCTTCGGCAATGCGTTTGCGATCCTGCGCGACAAGTACGGCAACTTTGTTTGCCATTCGCGCGAAACCGATTGGAATACACTATCGGGAAATAATTTGATTCGATCCCTGGTGTCCGGAAATGCAGATAAAGGCGAAGGCATTGCCTACAAAAGAGGAGCTCCCGGAACGGCTCGCATATCCGCGGTCGATCGTCAATATCAGGGAGATCTTTTTTCCGACAGCATAGATGTCGTTATCAATGAAGCTAATTATTCACACCTCAGAGTTGTAGTGAACAATGCCGGCTCTGTTGTACCGATCGAAGAGCTGACGACAAACACCGATCGCTGCACACTTCTCACCGTATTGGGTTATCGCGGTGATTTGAAACGATGGGAGCCTGTATCCGGAAAATGGGAAACCGACATTCCAACATCAATAAACCCCGGGCAGTCGCATCAGTCGTTTAAGTTTTGTCCGATCGATACAGCAACCTCAACAGTTAATGTCACGTATCAATCGGCACGGTATTCCCTCCCGGTAAAGGTTGGCTGCGGTGGAGCGGCGAGAATGGATCTTTTCGATTTTGCCGGAAAACCTGTTAACAGATTCCCTCTGGACAATCCACCCATATCTTATGAGGTGAGCGCGGGCGACACGTTTGATATATATGCGAAGTTGTTTGACAACAACGGTTACTGGCTCTCCGAGTATGAGAGCGATGATGCTCCAGTAGCATGGTCGGTAATAGAATTGAGCGGCAAAGGAAACAGCGGCGTTCTGTCAGCCGCAAACGGCTACAAAACCGGTTTTGTCCCGCATGTCGCCCGTCGTTCGGTTTTCATAACCGCAACCTGGTATCACGGCGGAGAAGAAATGAGGGATACTGTCATGATTAAAACAGTTCACGGACCTGTTCACAGTATTAATATTCAGGCTGACACCGCCCGTCTGTATACCGGCGATCTCGACAGGATGACTTTTTCGGCCAGGGACACACTAAAGCATGCATATGCGGTTTTTCGTGATGCTTTCAACAATTATATCTCTCCCGCCGAATTTGCAAAATGGAAAAGCATGAACAGCTCTATCGCGCAAGTAAAGTCCGGTGCTTTCCTTATGGGTGAAGGATTGATTTACCGTCGCAGTGATTCGACCTCCGCCGTGTCCATTATAGCCACAAGTGACGACGGTAACCTTAGCGATACTTTAACGGTTGATATCAGCCGAGTTACCTTCTCCGACATTCAAATAGCCTCATACACGAGTTCTTTTGACAATATCGACACACTGTACATTCGCACCGATCAGGACACTGTACTATATGCCAGAGGCAGGCGTACAAAAGACGGTGCATGGATCGACATTCCAGCCGACTGGGACATCACCGGTCCCATTTCTTTCAGGCGATCTCCCCCGTCTTCCGCCGACAAATGGGAATTCATTCCCCAAAGCGTCGGAAGCGGTAGAATAATGATTACCGGCCCCGACAATGTCAAAGATACAATAATTGTCCATACCCTTCCCGGTCTGGCCAACAGTCTCGTTCTTTACAAAAACAGTGAAGAACCCAGCCCGGATGGCGTCTTTGACGGTCCCGGTCAAAAAGATACAGTTTCTGCAGGAGATCCTCTTTTGCTGGCGGCCAACGTTTTTGATCAGAGAAATTCATGGCTTGAAAATTATCGTACCTTTCCCGACGACAAAAAAATAACCTGGACGTTAGTCGAAAAATCCGGCGAAAAACTGCCTAAAGAAGCTCTTTCAAATGAATCCGGAGCGCAAGTGACATTCACTCCGACAATTGCCTACAAATCAGTCTATGTTATAGCGACTCTGACTGAAAACGACCGGGTTCTTCGCGACAGCGTTTACCTGTTCGTCGGTCCCGGTGCGATAGACCACCTTGTCATAGAGGCCGGCTCAAACCCCCGGGCCACCAGCCCCACACAGGATGCTCCGGCACAACTGATATCCCTTACTCCAAGAGATACCGTCAAATCGGCATATGCCGTGTTACGGGATATGTTCGGTAATTTCGTGCGTTTTTCGAACGAAACGAATTGGATCAGTGCCGATAAGAGCCTTGTAAGCGCAATAGAAGCAATAAAAGAATACGGTCAGGGAAATATTTACCGTGAGGCCGATCAAGGCTTCACAAACGTTATCGCATCAAACAGAGAAAACCCGCATCTGCGGGATACAGTAAGAATAGAGCTGTCTGAAATCACTTACGACAGTGTCAGAGTAGTTACAGGTATTGGGCAATCGGTAGAATCAATAGTTTTACCCGGCGGCGGTGATACCACTGTATATGCGGAGGGGCTGAGGTCGGACGGACGAGGCTGGATGCAGATTCCGGTTGACTGGCACATCTCTTCCTCTTTACATGTAAAGAATAATCCGCCCGCTCAGAAAAATTCATGGCGCATTGAGCCGCTGCATGAAGGTACCGGTCGCGTATGGATAAGCCTCGGCGCAGACCTGGTGGACACGGTTAACTTGACATTTTTGGAAGGTAAGGCGCATCGCGTAGTTTTATACCAAAAGCCCGGAGCCCCCGGAATTACAAACCCTCCCCTTCCGGATCCCTCCCGCCCCATTGTAGTGGGCGCAGGTGAACCGATTAATCTTTGTGCTAAATTGTTCGATGAATCTTCTTTCTGGCTGAGAAGTTACGAAAAAAGTGATTCTGCCGATATGATAAACTGGAAAATAGTTGAAAACGGCAACAGTGGTTACGTTTCGGGAACACTTGATACCGATAAAGGACATTCAAACATATTTCATCCACGCACCGCCTCCCAAACGGCTCATATTGTGGTGTCGTTTAAAGAAAGTTACAGCGACACGGTCGCCGTTACGATTGAGCCGGGGGCTCCTCACCATATAGTCCTGGAGGGCAGCCAGGATCCAAAAGTCAGCCCCCATCGGGACAATCCTATTGACACGGTAACAATAACGGAGTTAGATACCCTCAAGAGAGTTTATGCCGTCATTCGCGATGTGTATCAGAATTTTATCGGCCACTCAAAAAAGACACAATGGTCAAGCGGCAACAAAGACCTGATCCTGGCGGAGAACGGTAACCGCAATATAGGAGAGGGACTGATAAAGAGAAGCGGCACGGAGGGAATCAGCTTTATTGCCGCCCGATACGCCGGCGATGATTCTTTGCAGAAGCCGTCCGATTCACTGATTGTAAAGGTATCTGCGTATCATTACACCCGGCTGCGTATTGTCAATGAAAGAGGCGAGCCGCTGGAAAATCTGGTTATGACAACCAATGACGACCAGTCTGTGTTTGTCCAAGGGTATCGCTCAACGGGAGGATGGGAGCCGGTTTCGGCAAACTGGAGCATATCGGAAGATTTAGTTGTAACACCCGCGCCGCCGGAAAATGCCGAGTCGTGGGCATTCTCCCCGAATAAACCGGCTTCCGGATGGATCAGAGTCGGGCTGGACAACGATCAAACCAAACCCGATACGCTTGAAGTCGTATTCGATAGAGGAAAACCGACCTCAGTTGAGTTTGACCTGCTTACCCCGACAGACGATATCACAGCAGGAGACACCATTACTACAATAGTACGTATCAAAAACCGAAACGGATTAGTGCCCGGAACATGGTGTTACCCCGAAGATGGAAACGGTAGAGCTGTTTATGCCGATACACTCGGCAACAGTGACAGAAATGATTTGCCGTCACTCATAACAGATGACGGATCTTTTCAGTTCAATAATAAGGATCTTTTCATCGACCAGTGTTTTAATGATGGAGTAGATACGGTAAAATTCGTTTTGTACTACGCTCCAAATTCCAGAGACAGCCTGCATTTATTGACGGTTGAGATTGACGGTATGCACGCGCAAACCGTACCTTTCCGACTTAATCCCGGCAATATTGACAAGCTCAAGCTTGTCCGAAACAATGCGGAAAAAGAGGAAATACCTGACAGTCTCACCTTGCATTTTCCTGATGGTGCGATAACGATTATGTCATTTGGCTTTGACAAATATGGAAACAGCATTGGCCCTGTGAACAGCGATTGGTATACTACAGAAACGCTTCACGGCATAAACTACACGGAAAATGTATATCAGATTTACTATTCATCGGCAGATGTAGTTAACAATGAAAAAGGATATGTTTACGCGGTGAAAGACAATGCCGGCGACAGCGTTTACATCCAAATCAAGGGGCCGGGTGCACATATTGTAAATGCTGTGACCCGCGATACGGATGGAAACGGGTACCTGGATGCAATCGAAGTGAGTTTTGACAAGAAGGTTCTGCTCCCGGAAAGCTTCTTTGGGCAAAGGGTAGCCGATCATTTCCATGTAAATACCAAATCCGGTACATTTGAGATACCGGTTTCCGGAATAAGTGGTGTGGAAAAAGGCGATTCGGTCTCCACATTCACGCTTTTGCTGGACGAACAAAGCTCGATGAATCAACCGCAGACGGACTGGGAGCTTACACTGACTCTGATCGATGCGGGAGAGGACATAAATGATATTGTTGATTTACGAACAACCGACGGAGCCGCACCTGTTATATGGAAAGTTATCCGCAAGGTAAACAACGCACAAGACAGGACTACGGACAAAATAACGGTTGTTTTCAGTGAACCGGTATTTGCTCCCGACGGTACTCCTCTGTCACTTTCTACCCCACCGGCTGATCTCTTCGAGGTGTGGGTAGATTCAACCGGATCCCGGGTAGATGATGCGGATGTTCTGGATCGGATTCAATCATTTGCCGAAGGGACTCACGGCGATACAGCTGTCTTTTATATGACCAATGGAGAAGAGGTTACAGGGTATCACTACTTTTCTCTGGATGCCGGCGGGCTTTCAGACGGCAAATACAACACCCCGGCGCAAGACAACCGCCACACCCGGGCAGTGGTTATCGGCAACCTTGGCTCGATCAGGGTAGGACCAAATCCCCTGCGTCCGGTCTATTTCCAAAGTACCGACCGCCTGCTGGCGCGTAATCCCCGAGAGGCACTGGGTTGGGCCAGAAACCGAGGCGGCGGCGTTTTTGTAGCCGATTTCGTGGTACCCGGTGAACTGGGAGAGAAAACCCGCAACATACACGATTTCAATATTAGGGCATCTTTATCGATATATGACTGTATCGGTAACAGGGTGTATTCGCGCAGGAGTGGATTTGATTTTCTGAATGAAGTTCCCCGAACCGACTGGGTAACCGGTACCTCACAACAGTTAACGGTGTATTGGAATGGTATCACGGATGAAAATCGAGCGGCGGCACCTGGCATTTATAGGGTAATAATGATGATTGAAGTGGATGATGAGCAGGTGAAAATACACGGGAATCTGGGTATCGGCAGATAAACGGGCGAATCGAGCAATACTTTTTGGCGGATCAAGACGCAGGGTAGAGGCTCTCACGGCAGTGAGCCTCTACCCTGCCTATTTAATTAGATCTGACGGGACAAAGCGCGATTTTTTCGCTGCGCAACTGCTTCGATCAGGATCGCTCATCGGGGCAACTTCTTACAGGCGGCCGCCTTTGGCGGTCGCTTTTTCTTGTTAAATAGATGCTGATTAGTTTTTCAGCATGTATTTTAATGAGATTGAAAACTCAAATCGTACTTTGTTACTCAACCCTTCCAAACCATTAACAGGCTAGTTGAAAAAGATGCATATTCGAAAAATCCTCAATGACCATAAAACCTCATTCAGCTTCGAGTTTTTCCCTCCCAAAACCAAAAATTCGGCAGAGAAACTGTATAAATCGATAGATGAGGTCACCGAATTACAGCCTCATTTTATTAGCGTGACATACGGAGCCGGGGGTTCGACAAGAGAACTGACACATGAGTTGGTGGTGAAGATCCAAAGGGAAACAAATGTCACGGTGGTGTCGCATCTGACCTGTGTGGGTTCCACGCAAGAGGAGTTACTGCATATCCTGGAGACATACCACAGCAGCGGGATCGAAAATATCATGGCGCTTCGCGGAGATCCCCCAAAGGGTCATGATCGCTTTCAGTGTACTCCGGGCGGTTTCAAGCATGCCGCCGATCTTGTATACTTCATCAAAAAGCATTTTCCCCAGATGGGAATAGGTGTAGCCGGTTTCCCCGAGGGACATCCGGATACACCCAATCGTCTTAAAGAGATTGATTACCTCAAGGAAAAGGTTGATGCAGGCGCCGATTACATATGTACTCAGCTGTTTTTCGATAATCACGATTTCTACGATTTCCGGGAACGATGCGAAATAGCCGGCATAACCCTGCCGATTGTCGCGGGAATCATGCCTATCACGTCCCTTAAAAACATGTCGCGCATGGCGGATCTTGCATCGGGCTCACGTTTTCCTGCCCGATTGTTGAAGGCTCTCGCGCGCGCCGACAGTGATGAACATGTCGAGAAGGTAGGTGTACACTGGGCATCGGAACAGGTCCGCGATCTTATAGACAATGATGTTAGCGGGATCCATTTCTATACCTTGAATAAATCCTATGCCACACGTCAGATATATGAATCTTTGGGAGTGACCAACTCAGAGCAGCTCAGCGGAAAACCTTCCGAAAAATAAGCTGCGTTTGAGCAAGTTACTCCTTCACCGCCTCGCGTAAAACCGATACCCGTGCCGAAAAACTATCGGCTGTGGCGTGCATCTCTTTAACAAAGTCATCCTCTCCCGCCGGGGTATGGTACAGGTTATAATCGTCGATTATTTTTTTGCCCCGCCCCTCATCCTTCTCCTTTACCGATTCGGTTTTGCGGGCAATCATATGAACCATCTCATCAAAGCGAGATAAGTTCTCGACAACCGATCGTTTAAAGAAAGCAAACTCATTCATCAGCATATACTGATTATTCCAGTATGTATGGGTCGGTTCTTTTTCGTAAAGCGTTTGTTTGTCTATCGCGCCATGTTTTTGGAAAAGAATTTCAGCGCGTTCGAAAAGCCCGCGCATAAGGTAATATTCGATGTAAAAAGCATAGGCCGAAATTCCCTGCTTCCTGCTTCTTTCGAGAAGGAAATTTTTCCCTGTACCTGGTATGTCCTTTTCAGTATAAAAATCTTTTGTCTGATCGATTCTTTCCAGTCGCCGTTTAGCATCGAGCATCAAGGATATGATTTCAGGACGAAAAACATCGTACGGTATATCCATACGTTTGGATTTGTCCCGTTTGCGATATTTAATCTCATTGCGCATTATCGCAAAAATGTTGTCGGACAGCATCCAGCCGGGATAGATCTCGTTGTAAGCGGGCGGGATTTCGGTTCTGAGATGAAGGGGTTTATTGATAAGTGAGAAGGGGAAGCGCACTTTTTGAGGTAAAGTGTTTACTCCGGTAGCAATAATCGTATATGGTGAATCGGCAAAATTGCTTGGGAATTTAATATTTACACCCAGTCCAAAAAACAGACCTTCTCCGCATATGATCTCCTGATCCGGTGATTTTCCGGTGTGATTGGAGCCGACATTCGCACCGTATCCTACGTTGCCTTTTCCCTCCGGCCATATCGAAGCGATCAACAGTGCCTGATGGTGAAAGCCGATAAACGGACCAAGCAGCCCGGAGGTAACTTCACCTTCAGCAATGCCTGTATTGGGGCCGATTATACTGGAGTGAACTTTTCCATGACGTTCAACATGAGAGTGCTCACATAGCACAGAAGACTCAACATACGCGAAAGAATCCACCTCACACCCCCACTGTATGCAGCTTTCACGGACTTTTGCATCCCCACAAATACGCGTAACTTCAGAAATCGAACTAAGAACGCTGCTGTTGTCAACCTCTGCCCTGTCGACTACCGCCCCATCTCCAATAAAACTGTTTTTCACCACGGAACCAAAGCATATTCGAGCACCAGTGGAGATAACACCCTTTGACATCCCGCACTTTTGAACATAAGCATCTATTTGATTATGGTATCTCTCCCGCTCCTGCGGCCCGGCCCCCACCGCAATTTTATGGGCGATTGGGACGGTAATCTCCGCAAAACAGCTGACTGCACGGCATTCATTTTCGTTTCCCAAAGCGATGGGTACACCGTTGCCCATGTATGAGTCCGGGACAAACAGGATCGGGCCGCAGTCAAAAAGGACGCTCCCACTTTCCATGTAATACCCGTCGACAATTGAAACCCTGCCGACAAGAGAATCTGATCCTATCTCACAACTGCCGATTGTGGAGTGATATATTCCGCAAGGCATGTGTAAATTATCGTTTATCGCGACTGGTTTACCACTGAAGACGCCCAGGACACAATCACTCAGGAAATGATTGAAATAAATATGCTCAGCGGAAAACCCCTCGGCAACAAGCACATCATCCCAGTTTTCCGCCCTGTTACCCTGAGATTCAAGCATACTTATTTCGTGGTCACTGAGTCGACGCACATCGTCGCCGAAAAGACGGCTTTTTTTTCCGGATTTATATGAAGCGAGCTTTTTAAGAAAATCGGATTCATCGGTAATTTTTTGTATGATTTGAATGAGTTCATTTGGATTATTCATCATCATCCCCGTTTCGGAAAAGAGCACCTGTAAAGACAGCTGCAAACACTGTTCCTTTCAAAACAGGGAAAAATAGTTGATGCCCGCTTCGGCGCGTGGATACAGAAACGGCTCCCAAGGGGGAGCCGTTGCAGAGGGCTGCTTACTGATTCAGGTATTCATTGATAGACTCGGCACATTCCCTGCCGTGATAAATTGCTCTAACCACCAGTGACGCTCCCATCCCGGCATCACCGGCGGCGAAAACACCCGGAACGCTGGTTTGATGATCGTTTATGAGGATATTGCCGCGTTGATCGAACCCGACGCCGAAATCATCCAGCAGACGATCGTGTTTGACATGCACAAATCCCATGGCCAGAAGAACCAGATCTATTTTCACGGAAAACTCAGAGCCGGGGATTTCTTTCATTTCAAACCCGCCGTTTTCCTTTTTTACCCATTCTACCCGTACAAATTGTCCCTCCTTGATTTTTCCATCACGACCGCTAAACGACTTGGTAGAGATACCCCAATCCCGCTCACACCCCTCCTCGTGTGAAGATGAAGTACGCAGGATTTGCGGCCAGAACGGCCAGTCGGGATTCCACGGTTTGTCCCACTCCATCGGCTTAGGCATTATCTCGTACTGATAGACAGTCTTGGCCCCCTGCCGGTTGGAAGTTCCTACGCAGTCGGAACCGGTATCTCCCCCGCCGATAACAAGCACGTTCTTGCCTTCCGCAGTCAAACGCTTCTCCTCAGGTGAGTATTCGTTTAAGTTAACCCTGTTTTGCTGAGTGAGAAATTCCATGGCGAAGTGTATACCGTCAAGCTCTCTTCCGGGCACTTTCAGGTCGCGAGGCTCACCCGCTCCCATTCCAAGAAGAACAACGTCAAACTTCTTGCGTAAATATCTTGCTGATATGTCTTCACCAACGGATATTCCGTTTTCAAACTCCACTCCCTCAGCCTGCATCTGAGCGAGACGACGATCGATTACCCATTTTTCCAGTTTGAAATCGGGTATTCCGTATCGGAGTATTCCACCCGGCAGCATGTCTTTTTCGAAAACGGTTACGCTGTGGCCGGCACGACGAAGCTGTTGCGCCGCCGCAAGCCCGGCGGGCCCCGAGCCAATTACGGCAACCTTCTTGCCCGTCTCTCTGATCGGTGGACGAGGCTTTACCCATCCCCGGGCAAAACCGTTCTCGATTATCGCCAGTTCCAGTTGTTTGATAGTAACGGGAGCATCATTAATCGACAAGGTGCATGATGATTCGCAGGGCGCCGGACAGATCCTGCCGGTTATTTCCGGCAAATTATTTGTCAGCTCAAGACGCTCCAATGCTTCACGCCAGTCCCCTCTGTAAACGGCATCATTCCACTCCGGAATCAGATTATAAACCGGGCATCCGGTAGAATGGCAAAACGGAATACCGCAATCCATACACCTTGCCCCTTGTGTCCTCAACTCATCCTCATTCAGGGGCTGAGAGAACTCATTGAAATTCTTTATTCGCTCCTGAGTTGAGCGATATTCCCCCGTCTTTCTTTGATATTCTAAAAAACCGGTTGTTTTTCCCATTAATAAAAGACCTCCTCAGTCATTGAAACCACATCGGTTTCCTTTGACTCTTCACGTTTAATTCGAGCCAGAGCACGTTTGTAGTCAATAGGCATAACCTTCACAAATTTGGGAAGGGAATTTGTCCACTCCTGTAAAATTACTTTGGCTATCTCACTGTCGGTATATGAAACATGAGCTTTTAGCAAACCCTCCAGGCGGTGTTTGTCTTCTTCTTCCAAAACAGGTTCAAGATCAACCATCTCAAGGTTGCATCGTGTATCAAACAGCTGATTCTCATCAAGCACATAAGCTATACCCCCGCTCATGCCGGCGGCGAAATTCACACCTGTTTTGCCGAGAACAACAACGCATCCACCCGTCATATATTCACAGCCATGATCCCCAACTCCTTCAACAACCGCAGTCGCCCCGCTGTTACGAACCGCGAAGCGCTCTCCGGCCATACCGTTTATATAAGCTTCACCACTGGTCGCTCCAAACAGATTGACATTACCGGTAATGATATTATTCTGCGCCTTATAGCCGGCGTCTTTGGGAGGGTAAAGAATGAGCTTGCCACCCGACAATCCCTTACCGAAATAATCGTTGGAATCCCCCTCAAGCTCAAATGTAACCCCACGCGCAAGAAAGGCTCCAAAACTCTGACCAGCCGAACCGGTGAATTTACAACTGATCGTATCCGGGGGCAGCCCCTTAGCTCCGTATCTTGTCGAAACCTCGGAACTCAAGGTTGTTCCGACTGTACGGTTGCAGTTGCGAATAGGCATACTGATCTTGACGGGTTTCTTCTTCTCGAGCGCATCGGCACATTTACCGATAAGTTCCGGGTCAAGAGATAATGAAAAATCATGAGTCTGACTCCTGGAGCAGAAGACTGTACAATCGGGAGGAGTTTCGGGCTTTGCCAGAATACGGCTGAAATCAAGTCCCTTTGATTTCCAGTGAGAAACCGCACGGTTGACATCAAGAACATCTACCCGCCCGATCATCTCCTCGATTTTTCTGAACCCAAGCTGAGCCATATACTCGCGTACTTCCTGAGCAATAAACATCATGAAGTTAACCAGGTACTCAGGTTTGCCGCGAAAACGGGCGCGCAAGCTTTCATCCTGTGTAGCAACACCAACAGGACAGGTATTCAAATGACACTTACGCATCATGATACACCCCATCGAAACAAGAGACATTGTTCCGAAGCCGTATTCTTCCGCACCAAGAAGTGCTGCAATGACAACATCCCTGCCCGTCTTCATCTGGCCGTCGGTCTGAACACGAATCTTATCACGAAGCCGGTTCATAACAAGTGTCTGCTGCGTTTCGGCAACCCCTATCTCCCACGGAACACCTGCATACTTGATTGACGATATCGGAGATGCTCCGGTTCCTCCGTCATGGCCGCTGATCAGAACCATATCTGCCTTTCCCTTTGCGACTCCTGCGGCAACCGTACCCACACCAACTTCCGACACAAGCTTTACGGAGACCCGAGCCCTGGGATTGGCGTTTTTCAGATCGTATATCAACTGAGCAAGGTCTTCGATCGAGTATATATCGTGGTGAGGCGGCGGAGAAATCAGCATCACTCCCGGTGTTGAATATCGCACCCTGGCTATTACATCATCTACTTTGTGGCCCGGAAGCTGCCCGCCTTCCCCGGGTTTTGCACCCTGAGCCATTTTTATCTGCAGCTCCCCGGAATTTACCAGATAGTTACTGTTGACTCCAAATCGACCTGACGCTACCTGCTTTACGAAAGACTTTTTTGAATCCCCGTTTGGAAGCGGAATATATCTCTCCTCATCCTCTCCTCCTTCACCCGAATTGCTCATCGCACCAATACGGTTCATCGCAATCGCAATAGTCTCATGAGCTTCTTTACTTATAGAACCAAATGACATCGCGGAAGACACAAAGCGCTTTACGATTTCCTCAACCGGCTCAACTTCATCGATTGGTATCGGTTTGCGGTCTTGCTTAAACGAGAACAGGCCGCGTAGAGTACACAGATACTTGCTGTTGTCATTTACAACTGCCGAATATCGCCTGAAAATACTGTAATCATTTTCTCTAATCGATTTTTGAACCAGAGCAACGGCTTCGGGCGACAACAGATGCCGCTCCGAAAACCGTCGAAAATGAATATTACCGCCCGAGTCAAGAACATCTCCATAATGCCTTCGCTCCTCTGTGTAAGCCTCTTTGTGCCTGGTAACGGTTTCCTTTGCGATCACCTCCAGCCCGATTCCTTCTATGCGTGAAGGTGTTCCGGGGAAAAAAGTATCGACAAACCCGGTATTCAAACCCACGGCCTCAAAAATCTGAGCCCCACGGTAACTGCGAATCGTGGATACTCCGATTTTGGACATGATCTTCAATAGCCCCTTTTTGACCGCGGTTATGTAGTGCTCTATGGCAGTCTCGAGTTTGATACTTCCCAGGCGGCCCTGATAGCTGAGTTCCGCGATCGTTTCAATCGCGAGATAGGGATTTATCGCACTTGCACCATATCCGATAAGAGTCGCGAAATGCATCACGTCACGCGCTTCACCGGTCTCGACTATAAGCCCGGCCAGTTGACGTTTACGAGCCATAATCAGATGGTGATGCAGTGTTGATGTCGCCAGAAGAGCCGGTATAGGCGCCAGGTTTTCACCCACATTTGAATCACTTAACACAAGCAGTGTGGTCCCGTTTTCTATCGCTTCCTCGGCTTTACTGCATATCTCCTGCAGCGCTTCGCGCAAACCCTCTTCGCCCCTTGCGGGATCGAACACCATGGGCAACACGCTTGACTTAAGCCCGGGGACATCCACCTCGCGAAGCTTCTCCATATCGTCATTGGTAAGCACCGGGTGAGGGAGTTTTAACTGATGGCAGTGCTCGGGTTTTTCATCAAGCATATTACTCTCACGCCCCACAAAACTCATCAACGACATTACAAGGTTTTCCCTGTAAGGGTCGAGCGGCGGATTTGTTACCTGCGCAAACAGCTGTTTGAAATAGTTGTACAGCAACTGAGGGCGGTCGGAGAGCACGGCCAGAGCCGCGTCATTACCCATGGATCCTACGGGCTCCTGGGCATTTTCGACCATTGGTATAAGAACCATTTTGATGTCCTCCAGCGTGTAGCCAAACACATGCCTTCGGATCATCAACTCGTTAGAATCGATTTCAACCGGTCCTACCGGGGCAAAAAGGCCTCTCAGCTCGATTCGATTCTGCTCCAACCACCTTCTGTAAAGTTTGTGACGGGAAACGTTTGATTTTATTTCGTTATCGTAAATTATACGTTTCTTCACAGTATCGATAAGAAGCATCTTTCCCGGCGCCAAACGGCCTTTTTCGGCGACCTGCCCTGCCGGTATGTCTAATACTCCAATCTCGGATGCCAGCACCAGCTTTCCGCTTTTGCTTACAACATAGCGTGCCGGACGGAGTCCGTTGCGGTCCAGAACCGCCCCTACCCTTGTACCGTCCGTAAAGGCGATTGCCGCCGGACCGTCCCAGGGCTCCATGATAGCCGCATGATACTCATAAAACGCTCGCTTATCCCGGCTTATATGATACTTGGATCCGAAAGCCTCCGGAACCATCATCATCATGCTGTGCTCTATCGAACGTCCGCCAAGCGACAGAAGCTCGAATGCGTTATCAAAGGAGCCCGAGTCACTCTGATTGGGTTGGATTATAGGTCTGAGTTTCTTTATCTCATCTCCGAACAGATCCGACGAAAGAGTATTTTCGCGGGCCACCATCTTATTGATATTGCCCCGGAGACTGTTTATTTCTCCGTTGTGACACATATACCGAAACGGTTGAGCCAGAGGCCAGGAGGGAAAGGTGTTGGTGCTGTACCGTTGATGTACAAGTACTAGCGCACTTGTAAACTGAGGATCGGTAAGATCAGGGTAAAAATGCTCAAACTGCGGGGCAACAAACATCCCCTTATAAACTATAGTTTTACTCGAAAAAGAAGCAATATAAAGATCATCAATAGTCCACTCTCTATCCAGGGCTGCTTTTTCGATTACTTTTCTGGTTATATAAAGTTCTCGCTCCAACCTGTCTTCCCGCATGCCGGCAAAGGAGACAAAAACCTGTGCGATATGAGGCAATACCTTGCGGGCCATATCCCCCAGACATTCCGGACAAACAGGCACATCGCGCCAGCCAAGAACCAGTCCTCCCTCATCGGCAACCTTTTTGTCAACTATCTCGATCGCCTCTTTAAACAGCTTTTCGTCTTTGGGCATAAACATCATGCCCACCCCGTAGAGGCTCTCGGAGGGAAGCGTTATATCAATCTTTTTGCATTCCCGCTCAAAAAACGCGTGCGGTATCTGAGACAACAGCCCCGCTCCGTCACCGGTTTTTAGATCGCCGCCCAATGCACCACGATGCTCCAGGTTTTTCAACACCGTAACACCGTCGGAGATAATATCGTGGGTCTTTTCACCATTGATATTCACCACAAGCCCGATTCCACAATTGTCATGTTCGAACTGCGGATCGTAGAGACCAAATTTTTTCATCATGTGCTTCTCAATCCTCGCTTTTTATAAATACTAACTGTCTACTATCCTTAAGACCCGTACGCAGGCCCTCGGCGGTACAAAATTGTATTATCCACCCGCAGTCGGATTTAGGCTTTTAATGAAACCGGGAATATACCGCCACGCAATCGGGTTCTTGAAAATAATCGATGTAAACAGGGAGATGATTGTTCCCATATGCGATTTATGGATGATCTGAAGAATGTTTTTACCCACAGCCACGCTCCCCCATCCAGGCACAAAAAAAGATGACACAAAAATGTACGACCATGATACGAAAGCGTGCTTTTGTTAAAACCCTTTCAATCGTTTGCCTGTTATATGCAACAAACGTGCCACAGCACAAGCTTCCTCACTGAGGCAACAATACCGGCTGCATCACTCACTTTTCTACATATTTGGCCCGGCAGATAGTACAATTTTGTATCCATGCCGCTTTGACTAACACAAAATTGTCACATTTCCATCGTGCACGAAACTTCACCGTACTTAGCAGGCCGGCAAATCCGAATGTATTAAGACTATTATAAGGTATGATCGCGATCAACACCCTTGTTTTCCGAATGTTTTTTGTCTATGGCATGCGTATTGCATTGTGCTGGAAATCCGTCGGATTTGAAAAAGGTCAAATTTTTGTGGTTAATCAATTTATGTTTCAGGAGGGTACAATGACAATATGCAAGTCGCCAAAAGATGTCCTTGCTCTAATTAAAGAGCAAAATGTCGAAGTGATAG
Source organism: uncultured Fibrobacterota bacterium (assembly GCA_964586285.1). Taxonomy (GTDB): domain Bacteria; phylum Fibrobacterota; class Chitinivibrionia; order Chitinivibrionales; family CAYFVL01; genus CAZPHU01. The sequence continues at coordinate 24,152 of CAZPHU010000051.1, forward strand.
ATCTTCGATTCATGGACTTTCCCGGTTTGTGGCAGCACTTCTCCATCCCCACCAGAGAGCTGGAAGAAGACACATTTACGGATGGGCTTGGTTTTGACGGTTCAAGTATTCGGGGATGGCAGGCAATCAACGAATCGGACATGCTGGTCAAACCTGTACCCGAGAGCTGTTTTATCGATCCTTTCATGAAAGCCAAAACGCTTGTGATGGTATGTAATATCTGCGATCCCGTTACCGGAGCCGACTATACACGCGATCCTCGTAATATCGCCCGTAAAGCTGAAGCATATGTTAAAAGCATCGGTCTTGCCGATACGGCTTATTTTGGTCCCGAAGCTGAATTTTTCATTTTCGACGATGTTCGTTTCGATCAGAACCAGCACAGTGGGTATTACTATGTTGATTCCGTCGAAGGCCGCTGGAATACCGGCCGTGAAGAGAATCTGGATGAAAGTGGATACTCACGCAACCTGGCCTACAAGCCGCGTTACAAGGAAGGCTACTTCCCTGTTCCTCCAACAGACAGTCAGCAGGATATGCGAAGCGAAATGATGCTTCTTCTGGAGAATCTGGGAATACCGATTGAAGCTCAGCACCACGAGGTCGCAACGGGTGGTCAGGCTGAAATCGATATGCGTTTCTCTCCTCTGGTACGCATGGGTGATATGCTTCTAATTTACAAATATGTAATCAAAAATGTGGCACGCAAGTACGGCAAGACCGTTACTTTCATGCCTAAACCGCTGTTTAACGACAACGGTACGGGGATGCACACTCATATGTCATTGTGGAAAGACGGTAAAAATCTGTTTGCCGGCGACGGTTACGCAGGTCTTAGCCAGGAAGCGCTCTGGGCGATTGGTGGTGTACTCAAACATGCACCCGCTCTGCTTGCCTTCACAAATCCGACAACAAACAGCTACAAGCGTCTGGTACCGGGTTTCGAGGCACCTGTAAACCTTGCCTACTCAAGCAGAAACCGAAGTGCGGCGGTACGTATTCCGCTGTATTCGAATTCGGAAAAAGCCAAGCGTTTCGAGTTCCGTTGTCCCGATCCAAGCTGTAACCCTTACCTGGCAATGTCGGCTATCATGATGGCGGGTATCGACGGTATTCAGAACAAAATCGATCCGGGAGAACCGCTTGATAAAGACATCTACGATCTGCCGCCTGAAGAACTTGCGAAGGTTCCCACCACTCCGGGATCACTGCGTGAGGCTCTGAACGCGCTGGAAAAGGATCACGAATTCCTTCTCAAGGGTGATGTGTTCACCAAGGATGTGATTGATACATGGATTACCTACAAGATGGAAAACGAAGTACAGGCAATCGACCTTCGCCCCCATCCTTGGGAATTTGCTCTTTATTACGATATTTGATCCGGGTTTAGGCTCAGGTCTTGAATGATCGGATCCTATCCCATAACATGACTCCGGTTGCCGTTATTTGAGGCGGCAACCGGTCTCCCCAAAACGGTCACTGAGAACTTCAAACCAAAGTACGCCGCGGTCACAAACGCCTATTACCGGCAGAGCGTACAACGGTGGTGAGTGTCTGGGTGGCCGTTTTTTAGTACCTTCATTTAGTAACCCGCTTACCAAACGAATGTGCGTGCATTCGAAGACGCTGAATCGAACCGGTGATCCCGAGGACAAAATCATTGATACTGGCCGGAAATTTGGTGCTTAAAAATTTTTAGGTATTCCCCTGAGGCTCAAAGGAGTACTTAAAAATTTTTAGGCATTCCCCTGAGGCTCAAAGGAGTACTTAAAAATTTTCAGGCATTCCCCTGA
>CAZPHU010000052.1:0-25596 GCA_964586285.1 uncultured Fibrobacterota bacterium
CGCCATCGCCCTTCTTGAGATCCTTCCAGGTACCCGCTGCCTGATACCGGCTGATGTCGTAGAACGGGCGGTACTGTACCCGAAGTTCTACGTCTCCGTAGACGGGTACCAGCTCTGAAAATACATCCTGAAAGGCATCCATCGCCTCGCCAAGCACGATGTTACCTTCAGAGCTGTCGGCTTCACCGCCGCATATATAAAATTCTTCATCCTTCCGACTGGTGTTTGTGTCCTTGTCAGGCGTTAACTTGATTCTGCATTTACCCCAGGTCGCCTGCTCCGCAAACCAGTTGAAATGGTACAAGTTAAACATATTATATGTTTCAAGATCGTTACGCGCTACCTTCCAGGTGCCTTGCGGAATAGTGCCTTCCTCCTTATTTTGATGAGCGCCGGTACGTTTATCAGGGGCACCGGATACGGCTTTGAATGAGTCAGTTTTGCCAAACTTCAGTTTTTCTCCACGGCTGTTAATCCATAAAAGATCGGTGCCGTTAAAAACCATATAATCATCCTGCAGGAGAAACAGATCAAACCCCGCATGCAAAACCTCGCCTTCATGGTCCAGCGGCTCGATCCTGAGGCTGTAGCCGCTGATATCCTTTGGCAGGGTGCAGCTAAACTTAGTGCCGTCGGAGCTGTATTTTTTCTTTTTAGTCTTTTTCTCACCGGATGCTTCTTCATATTCGTAGGAAATTTGCCAGCCCAGATGCTGTTTCTCGAATTCGAATCCCTGCACGATGTTGAATTCGTATTCAAATGTAAGCGTTGCGCCCGCATCTGCCTTGATACGAACGGGTTTCAGTTTATTGCCGTCTTTAACGCACAGTGACGATTGTGGCCGACACCACTCGGATCCTTTAAATCCCGAGCCGGGAAGCAGCTTTATTCGTCTTATTCCCAGCTGCGTGGCGAATCCGAAGTGGCCCGTCTTGTAGGCATAGAAGGTGAAGTCACCAAGCGTCTTTGGAGCCGGCTTTTGCTGCTCGATATCATCCACATCCCATGGCTGCTGTTGTAAAGATTGTGCCGCGGGGTGGAACATGACATAGGCATCCGGAAGCGGTGCGTACTTTCGTGCAAGAAAAATGGGTTTTATCCATTCCGAAATCTCCAGAAACGACTCGGTATCCATGTGCTTGTACTCGGATATCATTGAAGAGGCGACCGCATCGATGCTTTTGCAGCCGGCCCAGTCCTCTCTGCCGATTCTGTTACAGATGAGTCCGGCTAAAGCCTGACAGTTTTGCTCGGAAACATTGTTTCCACATAGAGTATATGTCGCATGTACCAGCGTCTTGAATTCCTCGAAACGCTCTTCCTTTATGCCATAAACCAGAAGCATCGCCAGATGATACGAAAGGTACAGCGGATGGAAGAAAAATACTGCTTTGCCTGCCTTAGCCTCATCGCCGGCCGCGGTAAAATGTGTCTCGGCAACTTTTTGCCACCAGGCGCTTTCCTTGATAACCGTGCGTATCGGCTCGGCCATCGCTCCGGCGATTTCATCAAGCCGTGACCATTTGTCCATATCAGCCGACCATTCGCTGGGGCAGCGGATGATTAATTTACTGATTGCTTCAAGCCACTCCGCCGATGCATATGCTTTCTCGACGGCATAGGGAAAGTGCTTCTTGGTTTGATCAGCGATTGCTTCCCGCAGTTTGGCGGCGGATTGGGTGTTCTGAAGCTGTTTGTCTTCGCTGAAACGTTTGGAAACAAATGCCCCGATGTCGGCAAAAGCATCCCCGTTGGCAGGCTCCTCAAGCAGAAACTCAAACCCTGGCCAGCGAAAAGGGCTTTCTCTTTCCAGACCCTGTATGTTAACAAAATATTCAATATTTCCGTCGCTATCCTTAACCGGCATCCAGAGTTTATCTCCATCGGGAATCGTATCATTTTCCTGATCAATCTGTATGGGAGCCGATGTGGTCTCGGCCGTGTTGTTACTTTCCGGATTATCTTTGAATAGATCACCGATGTCGCTTTCAAGAACAATCGTCTGATCAACCGCCGCGTCAGGCAGTGACTCTTTGCTAACCCAGAAGATGCCGTCCGCTTTTCCGGCAAGCACCACCGAAACCATCCTGTTGGGCTTATTCGTCGCATGGTAGTGCAATATCTGTGTGCCCGGTTCAATCAGGCCGTTGAAACCCGCGATGACCTCATCAACACTCTTGAAAGCGAATTTTTCGCTGTCATGATCATCTGCATTATTCGTGGCATTCGGGTTGATCTGCCGTGCCAGGGTATAGAAATAGGTGCTTTCGCCGCTGACCGGATTCAGTTTATTCTTTCCGCCATAATCCATCATGAGCCGTGGAACATTTCTTGTCATGCTTTCGACATCGATTTTCACATGATTCGCGGCAGTTTCAACAACTCTGACTCGGTCTCCTTTGCACAATTTCATCCCGATTTGTTTGTTCTTTTCGATTTCGGTACCCGCTGGAATCGTCAGGACGATTCTCTGCGCAAGCACATCCTCGCAATTGGGATCATTGAGAATCGATTCGGCATCCATAAGATTATCAAGCGTAAATGTTTCAATATGAACCTGATGGTCATCAAGGCCAAAGGGCTTTCCCGGATATCCTATTATGTCGCCGGCCATCACCGGGATTTTTCCATCGGCGGGCAAAACAATCAGCCTGTCGAGTTTGTTTTGATCCAGTTGCGCGTCGGGAGAATTCGAGATCGTTCCCTGTAGTTTTATGTAATGTGCATCGGTGCCGTGGTAGTTAACCGGTGAATTCTTCAGTCTGGCGTATTCGCTGTCGGGAGAGTATTCTTCCAGCTCGACGTGAGTTCCCTTGGGAATAACGGCTATCTTTTTGCGGTTTTCATTATACACCGCAATACCCGTCGTTTCCTTAACGTAGTTTTTCCCCGCTTTGTACTTTGCCGCTCTCTCTCCGCTTATCACCAGATACTGCGTTTCGTTGATTTTTTTCAAGCGCTTGGGGACGTTTGCAATGACTCCCGTTCTTACTGTCTTGCCGTCACTTTCTTTGTACGTCACTTTCTGATAGTAACCACTCTCACCCATGCCCTCCTGATCAGCGCATTTTTCAACGACAGCACCTTTTGCGGGCATCCCAATCGAGTTCCATTTATTGGGCCCACCGGCCAAAAAAGCTTCTTCCTCATAAAGCAGAATCCCATTGCTTGGCAATATCGAATCCGAGCTGACCACGAACTTATTCTCGCGGAGAAATTGCGGTGCCTGCTGAGCCTCAGGTTTTGGATCGAGGTGCATGTAGAGAGAAAAGAAGCGAAGTGCGTTACCCAGTGAACTTTCGAAATTGTGCTCAATCAGGACAAAGGAATGGGAATAATCTACCGTTTGTGAGGTTTGTTCTCCCGAACTGCTGTTTTTCTTAACATTTACTTGCGCATTCTCGAAGCGAAAGGCGATTATTTTTCCGTCGGCAACAGCACAAATCGGCGTGTCAGGGCTCGCTTTTATATGTATGCCGGGATGCCAGCTGCGGTTCTTTAAGCCTATAGGGTAAAAACCGGCTTTACCTGCGGTATGTTTTTCCAGGCAGGTCTCAAAATCATGGTCTTGAAGAGGATAGCCAAGTTTCATTGTAAAATCCAGTATATGAAAAATGAATTTTTTGTAAGCTTACGTGATTATAACTTCTTGCATGTGCTCTTTTAAAGGCCCCGGCCACACAGATGGATTCCTGTAGCCGAAGTGAATAAAATACACTCCTGCCGTTATACCCTTTGTGATCTGTATCACAGCTATCAAGATTTTTTCGATTCAGGTCGGCATTGAGAAGGTTTCAACATGGTGAATGGGCAAGTGTTAACATCATTCTTTCCTGATGCGGCTGTCATATCTAAGCTCGGGTCAGACCGCCCTTGATTGTTTCGGGATCTCCCTTTGCCGGTGCAAACAATTCTCCGTGTCGTCAAGCAAAAGACTCAAATCGCATACAAAAGGCTTCGGTTACAAATAGGTGAATATGTGTCTTATTCATTCAAAAGAGGACCGATATGTTATCACTGCTGGGATACGGATGTCTTCAATGCATCCCTTATGGCGTTTAGATAATAAAGAGCCAAAGGTTTCCAGCTCAGGTTAGCATCAAAAAAGGTCATGGCATTTCTTCCGATTTCCTCGCGTTTTCCATCGGTTGCCAAATAGTATCGGCACAGCTCAACAAGGTCGGACAGATCCGGTTTGCAGTATACGATATGCACGCGGTCGACAAGGTCCGGAACAAGAGTCGTGGGGTGCGGTGGCGAGATCACGCATCCCCCTAAAGCCAGGTACTCGATCAGACGAAAACAAAAAGGACCGTTTCCGGGCATATCGATACAGATTTTTGATGCACTTATCTCACGAAGGTATCTGCTGTAGCGCGTGATTTTCAGATCACCCATGAATTTGAAATACGATTGTTCCCTAAGCATTCCTACCGCTTTTGACCGAATCTCTTTTCCGAACTTTGTACCGAAACGACCGTATACATCGATAGACTTTTGCCGTTGTCCTGATCGTAACCAGGAGAGGTAAGAGTATAATCTTGTTTCGGAGGGGATATATTGACCGGGGATGATACGTGGGTCGTTGTACCCCTTTCTCAGGTATTGCATTTTGAAGTACAGAATGCTTCTTTCAAGTGCCTCACCGTTAATAACCTCCGGATAATCCCCATAATCCAGGATTACGGTCCTAAAGGGCCCCCCAAGAGATGCTTCCATGGTAACCACCCCACCCAAATCTTGTACCAACGGCTCGAATCGTACGGTGGCGATCCGTTTGAATCCGGAAAAAAGCGGAGTCACCCATTTACCGGCAGTAGGCCATTCAAAACGGGTCGGCAGCTTCAAAACAATATCCTTTAACGAGGGAAGACTTTGTAAAAAAAATAATTGGGTAAAATAAAAATGGCCCAGAGCAATATTTTCGAAAGCAATATCTCTGAAGAATGTCGTCTTGGAGGAAAAATTCATGCGTTTTCCTCTTTCTATTGAGGGGTACTGGAATGACAATGAAATGCTAAGATAAGAATTCAGGACGCAAAAAACAGACCGGGTACTGACTGTTTTAGATCACCTCCGCCCAATTGTTATGATATTCTACTCGTATATTATATGTATTTTCCCTTTAGAAAAGTCCGTAACCGGTTGGCGGGGATAGCCTGTTTTCAACAAGCGGGACCCGGACTGCAATTTACTGTACATACCTGGTGAAAAGGACATGAAGATGAAGGAATTCAAACTTATCAGACAATATTTCAATGCATCGGATGCGCTTGTGCCAAAGGAGCTTTTAAAAAATGAAAATATTCGTTTTTATACAACGGGGGAGAATCATACCATGCTCGATCCTCTTATCGTACCTGCCATAGGAGGTATTCGCATAATGGTACATCAGGACGATTTCGAAAAGGCCAATGAGCTGCTTAACGTCTTTGAGGCTCCGTCCGACGAGGAAAATCAAAACGAGAATGATTCGGATGAATAAGTATGGTCTTTAAAGCTCTTTTGGTTTGAAGAAATTGGCTTTTATGCCCCTGACCCCCGGGTTAAACGAAAAAACACTGCCGGCATCAGGGCAGCGCTCCTTCTCTTCTTTACTCATATCATTATAAGCGGTTGTGATAAAGAGCGTTTCCAGGTTCTCACCACCAAATGCAAGGGAAGTAACATTATGAGCGGGAATCTCGTACTTTTCAAGTATTTTGCCCGTTTCGGGGTTACATTTCACAACGCATGAACCGTCCCAGAATCCTATCCACAGATTCCCGTGGGCATCGAGCGTGTTTCCGTCTGGTGTCCCCATCGTGTCCGGAAAAACAATGCAGTCACTTGGGTTTGATATATTACCGGTTTCAGCATCGTAGTCAAAGCAGCTTACTTTGCGTCTGGGTGAGTCGATATAGTACATTTTTTTGTTGTCTAGTGACCAGGTGATACCATTTGATACTATGACACTGTCAAGCTTGTGGGATATGGAAAAATCGTTGTTTACCATATAAAGATTGCCCAACGGGCGTGAATAGGTTTCAGTCTCCACCGTGCCCACCCACATCCGGCCTTTAACATCGCATTTGCCGTCATTGAAACGCCATTTGTCAGGATTCCCCGCCCTTTTAACCAGGCTTTTGGAAATCATATTAAAGGTGTATATACCGTCCGAAAGAGCGACCGCTACATTTGTTTCGTCAATAGGAACAACGGTTCCGATCTCAGAGGGCATCGAGAATTCTTTTTCCTCTTTGGTCAAAGGATCATATTCATACAATTTCTTACCGTCAATGTCTATCCAGAGAAGTTTCTTACTTTTGTGATTCCACAAAGCTCCTTCGCCGACAATCGCCTGTTTTTTAATCTCAAGTCTTATATTCGCCGTTGTCAAGACCTCCTGGATGCGTTTACTGTTATTCATCTCCGAATCCTCTCCGTTTTGCCTCTCACACCCCAGAATAAGTATTGCCTGTACATATACCGTTACCAGACAGACGATGCAAAAAATCCTCGACTTTGTAAAGAATATAAGCCTTTTCATATAGTCTCTGTCCTCAGATATTCCCAATTATTCCACAACCGGCCTGATTTTAGTTCTCGTATTAGATATCTTATAGGTAAGAATCCTGGACCTTCGTTTATGATTATAGGTTTTGCGCCTCGATGCGGGTAAATCTTCGATTGTTCCGGATTCAAAACCCAGTTGGGAAAACCAGTCAGAGGTCTGGGTCGTGAGCACGAAAACCATGTTCATTTTCATCCGAGTGGCTCTTTCAATAAGATAGACTACTATTTTCTTTCCGATCCCCAGGCTCGCGTATGCCGTATCAACCGCCATGGCCGCAATCTCACCCGTTTTCCCTGGAAAAGCATGTAGTGCCCCGCACCCGTGAATGGTTCCATCCACCTCATAGGCTACATAATCCTCGAGTTTATCTTCGATGTCGGAGGCTGAGCGTTGCACCAGAATACCCTCTTCAACCGCTGGAGCCATAACTCGAAGCAGCTCGGGGATATCGTTATGATTGACCGGGCGGATATTCTCCAGCTGATTAGAGTAAATCATGGTGCCAAACCCACGATTAGAGAAAATTTCCTTCAGAAGCATTCCCTCCACTCGTCCGTCCAAAACATGTACGCGGCGAACTCCACCGACACAGGCTTTGTAGGCTACGGAAACCAACTCCAGGCATGGATCGTGGTTCTCTGTCGTGTTTTGATCCAGAAAAGCACCCGCCTCGTTTACGGTCATTTGCGAGATACATCCCTCACTGGACACATATACGCCTGGAGGAACCTTGTAAGAGTCGGCGGAAATGGCTCCGTAAGAGGTGATGAAAAACAGCTTGGCGGCTTTAAGCTCCCGACTGATTGTCAGGGCAAGTTCGTTTGATGAGATGTTGTAGGGCTTGCCCTTTGCGCTCCAGCCGATATTGGGGAAAATGGGAACCATACCCTGAGCAAGCATATCAACGATAGTGTTTGTCTGAAGTTTTTCGACTATTCCGGAACTCAGATAATCGATACCGTCCAGAATTCCTATACTTCGTGCCTTGACCCAGTTACCGATAATGGCATTTGTGTTATTCTCGGCCAGAATGGTCATTATTTTGTTTGAAACATCAAAAGCCGCCATCTTTATGAACGGAATAGCTTCCGGGGATGATATGCGCACACCGTTTATTGTGGTGCAATCGATATCATAGGTAGCAAGGATTTCATCTATTCGGGATTTTGCCCCGGGGACAAGCACTATACGTATACCCATGCGATGAAGCAGCACGATATCTTTCATAAGGACGGGAAAAAATGGGTGCCCTATTAAAGAGCTGTCGATTTTGATGACAAAAGTTTCATTCTTGAAGCGGTTGATATATCCGAATGCCTGCCTGATAATCTCTACCTGCTCCTTGAGTTTCGTGCTTTCCATGCGAAAAAACCTTCCTTTCCCTCGTAATCGGTTAAAAATATATCGCGGATAAAAAGGGAAAAAACGATCAGCATATCCGAGGCGATCGAAAGGTGTATAAATTGGAGCACAAGAAAGGGTATGCTCCTCCATTTTTAGGAACGAGACTTGCGCTTTCTTACTTATGACATTACCCATTTTGCTGGACACAGCTCGGTTCAGGTGAAAGATAATAAAGGAGGTTTTATGGCTTGGAAACCGGGAGCGACCGGAAAGGGTCAGAAGAAGGAAGGGCCGCTGGAAAGCCCTCGAAAAGATATGGGTGAGTATGAGTACGAGAGAAGCGGACAGAGCAAGACTCAACCCCATGAGAATCCCGATGAGGGGGTACCGATATCTCAGTCACGCCGTAATGCACGAATTTCTGTAAACAAGGGCGGTTCGTTGCCTGGAAATCAGCAAACCCTGAATGAAAACGAACTGCATCAGGAGGCGGACAAGGCTCGCGATGAAAGCAGAAAGAAAAGGGGAGAGGAAGGTAGCTCGGCAGATAAAAGAACCCATTAAATGGTACCCGCTCCGAGCGGGGCATGCTCTATGTCTAGCCGGGCACTCGCGTTTGACTGTCCCGACTATGGGAGGCGATAATTATACCGCCCAGCAGCAGTAGGAGTGCGAAGATGTAGGACCAGAGCAGAAATACGACAACGGTTGCAAGCATTCCGTAGATAATTTCTCTTTGTCCCGATATCGTTATAAGCGATGATCCGGCGATGTTGATAATCTGCCACATGATTGCAACCACTAAAGAAACGATTCCCAGGGCAAAGTAGTTTATCCGGCCTCTGTAGCAAATTCGATATATAACAACAAGAGCCAACCAGATCAGAATGATCGAGCTTGTTTTCCGGGCAAGAAAATGGTAATCGGGTGAGATTTCGAGTGCTTTGTATAGAAGTTTGAGATAAGTATGGGCATATGTGGCGGCAAAAAACAGGGAAATGGCAAAAATAGTCAGTACCGTATAAAGGAGTCTGTTTACCCACATACTTCGTCGCCTCTTATTGCGCATCACTATCGAAAGCCCACGTTCCAGGCTGCTGAAAATTCCCTGAGAAACAAGCATCAACCCGACAAGTCCAACAATACCGATCTCAGTCCAGTTCACCGCGGCGAGGCGGGCGGCCTGAGTCAACACCGCGTCGGCCAGTTCTTCGGGAAATATCTCATCCAGACGAATTTCAAATGTTATCTGCAGTGGAGGAGCGATTTGAAAAAGGTAGGTGCTGCTGTAGAGGGCAAGAAACATCAGTGGAACCGAACCGACGATAATCGAATATGCTATCCCTTTGGCAATCAAAGGGCCGCCGGAGTGGAAAAACCGCCTTAATATCTCGCGTATATAAAAAAAGGTAGCTCGCATATCAATCCTCGGGTCGGATCACCCTTAGCCGTAGTTCAGGGCATATTGGCGCAAATATTTGAAAACCCACTTAGATTTTTACTTCTTTGCCTTCCCCTGAAGGGTGATCTCAACATTTGAATGCCACCCGGATGGCTGGGTATGTCTAAATAATATATCTTTGAGACCATTTATGAACAATATGTGAGGGCCTCAACGTGGCTTTTACGTCACAAAACCTCTAGAGGTGATCTCCTTTTTCAGGAATGTTGGTGACGTTGTCGAAATTGAAGTAAATGCGGATAAATAACGCGTAAGCTTTCTGCACCTTTTCACTCTGGGAGATAGATTTGTTGCGTTTTTTGTTCTGAAGCTCTTTTTTCTGCCACTGCTTAAGTTGGTATATCAGCTCCTTAGTGATGATACGAAGCTTTATGGCATGATCTTTTCGCCTTCTCCATTTTCCGATGCGTTCATCGGATTTCTCCGAACGAAGGGACACATCAAACTTTGACTCCGGAATGCGCCCGATTGCAGGGAAGGCATCTGGTGAGTTGCGGGCGGCGCAGTTTAAAAAGTAGAAAGATTTAAGGAAACGAGGAAAGAAGGAATCCAGATAGAGGCAGCGATCCCAGCGCTCTTTTTTAAGGTCTTTGTTAAATATCCGTAACGTTTGGATAAACGACTGTACTACTGATCCAAGCTGCTGGGCCTCGAAATCCGTAAGCAAGAAAGCCCGGTCGGGCGTTTCGGCATATACAGTTTTCTGAATGCCCTTTCTTTTATGATGGACATGGGTATCGTTGAGATTGGATATAAGTGCGTATTCCTTATAACCGTTGATAGGAATACGCACATGTTCGACTTTTTTACCGTGTTTATCCATGGCAAGTTTTAACTTAACCAGAGGAATATCATAAGGTGTTCTCTTTTCAAGCTTCGGTTCTTGCGCACCTGCCATGATAACAAGCGCGACCAGCAGACCGAATGTTACATGAACACCCCATTTGTACACAGGCAAAACCTTCTCGATTACTTATTTGTCTTCAGCAATCAGAAGAATCTGGGGATCCAGTTTCAGGTGCAGATCCGGATCGGGTGTCGTATCATGATCCTTAACCAGATTCAACCGAATATGATCTTTCTCAGCTTTGAGGCATATGACAACCGTCGCTTCATCCGCAACATGGGAGATACTTTCAGGTATTCTGGTCGGATCGAAATCCGGTGATTCTCCCATCAATGTTGCGGAAAACCAAATCTGTAAGCCGAGATTGTCTGCGAAAGATTTAAACTCCTTTAGCTCTTCGGCACTACTTTTGGCGAAATCGTAGCCGTCTATCACTACCGTATCGGCCGAAAAATGCCCTTCATTAACAAGAGTGCGAATGCTCTTTTCAATCTCGGTTATGTGTATGCCGTCCTGAGTGAAATTCATAATCACTCTGTTTTTGATTATAGCATCATGGATCTCCATCGCGCCATCAAGATTGTTGCGACGAGCCAATTCATTGAAAATATCCTCATACCATGCGATAATATGATCGGTTGTATCGGAGAAGGAAACATGTATGACATGCTTATCCTGAAGCAGCTGGTCGGTTGCGATATGAACCAGTGCGGCGGTTTTTCCGATACCCTTACGAGCCGCCAATATGCCGATATTTCCTTTTCCTACTCCACCTTGTATCGAATTCTCAAGTATTCGCAGAGGGCTGCGACGAATCAATTCCTGTTGTAACATGCGGAAAAACTCCTTTCTCGAGCCAGTTTGCGGCTGTATAGTGAAATGGAGCCTAAGGGGAAAGTGACATAAGGCCACTTTCCCCGATTAAAGCTTCCTCACCTATTAATCTAACTTTTTTTCTTTTCCTGATACTCTTTTTTTAACTGTTCGGCTACATTCGTCGGCACACGATCATATTTGGAGAACTCCATGGTAAATTCTGCTTTACCCTGAGTCAGCGAACGAATGAGCGTGGAGTATCCGAACATCTCACTCAGCGGCACATCCGCTTCTACTCGTACGAAAAGGTTATCTTCCGTAGTAGCTACAATCATACCGCGTCGCTGATTGAGACTGGCGAGAATGTTTCCCTGAAACTCTGAGGGCCCCTCTACCGAAACACGCATAATCGGCTCGAGTATCTGTGGTTTTGCCTTCTCATAGGCTTCGCGGAATGCACCTATACCCGCAGACTGGAAAGCCTGGTCGGAGGAGTCCACCGGATGGTAGTTACCGTCATTAATTGTTACCTTAACACCGACGATGGGAAACCCTATGAGCGATCCCTTGCTCAAACAGGCACGAAAACCCTTGTCCACGGAAGGTATGTACTCGTTGGGAATTACACCACCTTTGATCTCATCGACAAATTCGTATTCCGATTCGGTGTTCGGTTCGAGAATTCCGGCAACACGACCGTACTGACCCGCACCACCAGTCTGTTTCTTGTGAGTGTAGTTAAACTCAACCCGCTGACTGATTGTCTCGCGATAGGCCACCTGCGGAGCTCCTGTCTCAACCTCTACTTTATACTCCCGGCGCATACGCTCGATGTACACGTCCAAATGAAGCTCTCCCATACCCTTTATGATTGTCTGGTTCGATTCAGGGTCCAGGTAGGTTTTGAATGTCGGATCCTCTTTGGTGAATCTGTTCAGAGCCTTGGACATGTTGTCGGATGTTTTCTTGTCCTTTGGCTGAATCGCCAGGGAGATTACCGGCTCCGGCACATGCATCGTACTCATGGAGTAGTTGTGTCCGGGGGTAGTGAATGTATCTCCGGAAGCACAATCGATTCCAAACAAAGCAACTATATCGCCGCTTCCCGCCTCAGTAATGTCTTCCATCGAGTTTGCGTGCATACGTATCAAACGTCCCACCTTAAACTTTTTATTCGAGCGGCTGTTGTAAAGGTCGGCGCCTTTTTTTACGCTGCCCTGATAAATTCGAATATAGGTGAGCTGGCCATACTGGGTATCTTCCAGCTTAAATGCAAGCGCGACAGTCGGCTTCGTATCATCACTGACAAGGTGTACCTCTTCCTCGTTTTTGTCGAGATCCAGAGCGACATTGTCGATATCCAGTGGAGAGGGAAGGTATTTAAGTACCGCATCCATCAGCGGCTGAACACCCTTATTCTTATAGGCTGAACCGCAGAAAACAGGAGTGATGTCAAGAGACAGCGTTGCTTTGCGAATCGCAGAATGAACCTGCTCCTCAGGGACATCACCTTCAAGCATCGACTCCATCAGATCGTCATCATACATGGAAACGGTGTCCAGCAGCTCTTCGCGCTTGGATTGAGCCTCTTCGGCCATATTGGCGGGAATATCCTCGACGCGAATCTCTTCACCGCTTGGGCCGTCAAAATAGTACGCCTTCATGGTAACCAGATCGACAACACCCTCCAGTCTGTCTTCCAATCCAATCGGAATCTGGACCATCACGGCATTATGACCGAGTTTTTCGCAAAGCTGGCCTGTTACCTTGTAAGGATTCGCGCCGGTACGGTCACATTTGTTGATGAAAGCCAGTCGCGGAACATTGTATCTTTTGAGCTGGCGGTCTACAGTTATTGACTGCGACTGTACTCCACCTACGGAACATAGAACCAAAACCGCACCGTCAAGAACGCGCAGTGCACGTTCGACTTCGATGGTAAAATCTACGTGGCCGGGTGTATCAATAATATTGATAGGATGGTCCTTCCAGGTCACGTTTGTTGCCGCCGAGGCGATTGTGATACCTCGTTCACGTTCCAGCTCCATGGAATCCATGGTAGCACCTACACCGTCTTTACCACGAACTTCGTGGATCGCATGAATTCGCTTCGAATAAAAAAGAATGCGCTCGGTAAGAGTGGTCTTACCCGAATCAATATGAGCGCTGATTCCTATGTTGCGAAGCTTGGTCAAGTCTTTGGCCATACAGATTAAAACCTCTGATTGTTATAGATGAAAAAAACCTAAAATTCGTTTTCAGAATGGAAAGCCCTGTGAGCGCCTCAAATGACGACTGTTGCCTTCATTTCTTTGGGATGAGTAAAAGCCCCGGGCAAACCGGATGAAGCCCCCCCTCAATAAGCCTCAGTTTCCTTTGTCCGTTCTACTTAGAATCGATTTGCCACTCGGCCTGGTATTTTAAAAAGCCTTAAAAATATGTTATTGGCATCAGGCGTGTCTATATTATTGCTTGTCCTTTGAAAAACCCTTTTCTATAGACATGACTGGGTGGTTGATCAGGCTGAATTTCATGATATTTTGCGTATGGTAACCATTTATTGCTGCGTTAATTACCATATGGAGTACGGAAAAACCCTTTTCGAGGGTGCGACGAACTGTCCAAGGTGCTTTTGATAGAAAAGATCAAAAATGAATGCATGTCATGGAATATGAAAAAATGATATATTTAAAAATGTTTGCTGTTTCGACTCCCTGCAACTACCTCGATATCGAACCGTCCGGGGAAAACTTGCCGGAAACAATCCTTCTTTAAACACCGATTCATTACGGGAAGCCAGTATGCATATTCTCTACTATATCACCGGGCACGGATACGGCCATGGCGTAAGAAGTTGCGTTATAGGCAATGCTTTTTCCAACTCGGTTACTCTCAGCATCAGAACCTCTTTGCCAAAATCTTTTTTTGACGAGGAACTCAAAAGGCCTTTCAGGTATTTACCGGCCGAACTGGACTGCGGTTGTGTCCAGCATGACGGCGCAACAGTGGATGTGGAAGCTACCTTGAAGCAATACGCTTCAATTGCCGGACAAAACCGTACACGAATAAGCGAGGAGGTCGAGCTTATCCAAAGTCTCAAAGCTGATGCGGTTGTCAGCGATATTACTCCTTTTGCGTTTGAGGCAGCATATCGGGCGCAAATACCATCATTTGCGGTGAGCAATTTCTCCTGGGTAGATATCTACGAACCCTATGTAAGAAATCATACCTGGTTTCACCCTTTTTTAAAAGAGATGCGTAAACAATACGGGTTGGCCGATCATCTGCTTCGTCTTCAGCCGTCAAATGCCATGAATTGCTTCGGCAATTCTATACCCGTTCCGCTCATAGCCAGAGAAGGGGTGAACAAAACCCGACAAATCAAAGATCGCTTCAATATTGCAAAAGAAAAAAAACTCGCTTTGATTTATACGGGTAACTACGGAATGAACTCGATTAATTGGGCGGGTTTAAAGCAATATGGAGATTGGGCATTCATCGGAGTTTACCCTTTAGCACCCTCTCCATCCAATTACCACCTGATATCTAAGAAAGAGTTCCCCTTTCAGGATCTGTCCGCCTCGGTAGATCTGATTATTGGAAAAATCGGCTACGGACTGTTTGGAGAATGTATGGTAAATGGGGTGCCCCTTCTCTACGTACCTCGAGCCGAGTTTTCGGAACATGAGGTTTTGGAAAAAGCATTACGCATACGCGGTTTTGCGTATGGTATCCCCAGAGACAGATTTTACTCCCTGCGCTGGCAAAAGGAGCTTGAGGTTATACTTCAAAGCGAAAGGCCCCAAAGACAAAGCGCAGGCGGCGGTGAGTTTTGCGCAGGCTATATAGAGCAGCATGTGTTTTGCAAAAACACTTAAAAATCAAAAAACAGATTTTTACCTGACCAGAGATTATCTCGCGTCGATTCCCGCAATTCCCTAAACATGAAGATTCCACCGTCTTGGGAAAAAATCCGAGAAATTTAACCCAACCACTTCAAGCCTTCCATCCTCGAGGCATTGTGCAATTCACTCGCTCAGAGCCGCCCAATTCAGGAAGAGATTAGCCGCCTTGGCAGGCTTGCAACTTTTCCTTCTCTATGATAGACTCAAGTAAGCGCCAATGTGTCACCTCGCAGTTTCCTCAAGGAAGTACTAAATTTCAATATGAGGTTTTAATTGATGAGCAATCCTATTGCTGAGATACTGCCAATCGAAGAACGAAGTGACGGGGTTTATTTAAAGGTAACTCGACGGCAACGCGACTCAATCGAGATAAATCAAATACAGCGAGTTCTTAATGAAGCGCGGGTTATCAATTATGATATAGATCAGATCAGGGATGTGATTGATAGGGCTCGTGGGGGTTTCGAAAAAATCTCTCCACCTTTTGAATACTATGATCCCCATCTTGAAAAACATGTGGAGGTGACTCTTCATGGCATGAGTGCAACCATGCGTATAGATGCGGCTATAGAGCAGGATGCCGTGAACCTTACAGCCTCAGGGCTATTGTATTGTCTGAGAAGAAAAGGAGTAAAGTGCGGAATCAAGCAAGAGGTCATAAAGGATTTCCTTCTTAAGCCTATATATGATGAGGAGATACTTATTGCTCAGGGAGTAAAACCGAAACCTGGAGCCGATGCCCGCATCGAGTTTGAGATTCGTATAAATTCCGACGCCCGTCCTACTAATAGCGGTGGAAGTAGAGTCGATTACAGAAATATTCAGACCTTTTCCGCTGTAAAGGAGGGTAGTGTAATTGCAAGAAGAATACCGCCTGAACCAGGCAAAAGCGGCTTAACCGTTACGGGTGAACCCGTTGATGCTCCGATGGGTAAGGATTTGGCACTGCCCAAAGGAAAAAACACTCGAATCAATGAAGATAACACCCAACTCATAGCCGAGAAAACCGGCATAATATGCTCCGAAGGCTCAATCGTGCACGTGGAGGAGCTGTTAAGCGTAAAGGGCGATGTAGATTATGGTGTGGGGAATATCAAATATACCGGAAATGTGCTGATTTCCGGTAATGTACATCCTGGCTTCTCTGTAGAGACCGAGGGTGATATACATATAGCGGGAGACGTAGAGAGCGCGAGAGTAATTTCCCGAAACGGCATGGTAACCATCGACAAGGGCATCATCGGAAAAGGTGATACATACGTTTACGGCAAAGAAGGAGTGCATGTAGGATTTGCTCAGGAGGCGAATTTAAATACAGATGGAGTATTAACGGTGGAGAAATACATCCTTCACTGCGAATGTTGCTGTAATGAGTTCAAGGCCGCAAAACACAACACTGGTGTAATAGGCGGTATATTAAAAGCGTATAAGAGTATTGACGCAGGTAACATAGGCAATGAGAAAGGTATTTCAACCGTTGTATCGATTGTAAATAAAATAAAAATTGTTGCCGAAAACAGAATCCTCGAGCTTCATAAACTAAAAGAAAAGATCGCCGCCCAGATGGATCCGATAACCCGAGAGGTGAAAGCGAAAACGGCTATCATGCGTAAAGCGGGCGAAATGGTAACGGATGTGCATCGCCGGGAGCTTAAGAAAGTCATAATGCAGTATACCAATCTGTCAAATAAGATCAAATACGTGGACAAAAAAATACAGCAGATGCAAGAACTTCTTCAAAAGCCCTCAACCTATGAGGGGTATGTAAGTGTTCAGGGGACGGCATATCAGACGGCGGAAATAGATTTATACGGCATGGGGCATAAAGTAATTCATTTACCGGTAACTAAAAAAGTGTTCAAACTGCACGATGGTGCTATACAAGCAGAGGGAAGCGATGGCATTTGAAAATATCCTTTCATTCAGACTGGATCGTGGTTTTTTGTGGGTAACAATGCCCGAGGCGGTCACGATGGAAAACTACGCGTCAATCGAAGATAAGCTATGCGTCCAAATCGACGAAGGGCACACTCGTCTGGTTCTCGA
This sequence comes from uncultured Fibrobacterota bacterium, assembly GCA_964586285.1. GTDB lineage: Bacteria > Fibrobacterota > Chitinivibrionia > Chitinivibrionales > CAYFVL01 > CAZPHU01. The sequence goes on from CAZPHU010000052.1 coordinate 16,977, forward strand.
TCTGGCTGATACCCAAAACGTATACAGCTCGGGAATCGGGCTGATGGTAAGGCTGCGTCGAATTCTGGCTGAAAAAAATGGTCTGCTCTGTCTTGTAAATGTTTCGCGTAAACTTCAACTGCTGTTTGAAAGCATGCATTTGGAGAAGGTCTTTCCCATCTATGCTACCGATGTTGAGTTTGAGTTATCAAATGAGGAGGTCTGGCGGGAGAAACTGGCCGAGGAGAAATTTGATTTCGTCTTCATCACCCAGATTGAGCAGGGCAAATGCCGTCTTACTCTCTCCGGACATATGGATGCTCTACATGATCTTTCAGCAGTAAATGAATTTCGGCCCGATTGCGGTCCGCAAAAATATGTGTTCAATCTGGAGAGCCTGGATGTTTTGGATACCTACGGTTCGCAGGTGTTTATGGAACTTATTCAGCGTATACAGGCTGTGCGGGGAGAATGCATCGTATATGGGGCAAATGATATCGTGAAGGAATTATTCGCATTATTGTCCATAGATAAAATGGTTCAGTTTGCCCATACCGAACAGGATGCAGCGGCTCTGTAAAAGAAGGTAAAGGCACATCTCCCCGAGATGCACTTGCTTTGGTTGGTCCATTTTGAAAAGGTCTTTATCCTGATTCAAACGACTTCGAGATGTTTGTCGCGATAGGGAAGGACCTGTCCGATAATGCAGCTTCGGCTGTAGCCCTCACTCTTTAGCTGAGCTTCAATTTCATCGGCCTTTTGGGAGTGTACGGTCATGAAAAGTCCACCAGACGTCTGAGCATCCAGCATGAGCATTTTCATGGAATAGTCGACGTTATTACCGATAGAAGCATCCTTTTCTATATACTCTTGGTTACGGAAGGCGGCGCCTGGGATGCAGCCGAGGTCGGCTAATGCGTATGCTCCCGGTAATAGAGGCACTCTTCTACTTTCCAGACGAATGGTCACCCCACTTGCCCTCGCCATCTTAAGAGCATGGCCCATCAGGCCGAAACCGGTGATGTCGGTTGCACATCGTACTCTATTGCGCTGCATTATTTCGGCACCCTTTGCGTTTAGCAGGCGCATATTTTCCAGGGCACCAAGGTAGTTTTCTTGCGCAACCTCCTCCAAACGCTTCCCTGCAACAAGTACTCCCGTACCGATTGGTTTGGTGAGAATACATAGATCACCCGGTTTTGCATTGGCGTTCGTAATAACAGATGCCGGGTGCACGGTGCCGGTAACCGCCAGGCCGTATTTGGGAGGATAATCGTCTATGGTATGCCCCCCAACAATCAACGCTCCGGCTTCTTTTACCTTCTCCAGGCCTCCTGCAAGGATATCTTTTAGTACCTCAAGGGGTATTCTGTTTTGAGGGAACATGACAATATTCAGCGCGGTTAGTGCCTTGCCGCCCATGGCATAGATATCACTTAGAGAGTTTGCAGCGGCAATTTGGCCGAACTCAAAGGGATCGGAGCATATGGGAGGAAAGAAATCGGTCGTCTGAATTATGGCCAACTCATCATTAAGACGGTACACACCAGCATCATCGTGGGTCTGAATGTCCACCAGCAGGTTTTTATCATGGATTTGAGGGAAGCCTTCCAAGGCTTTGGACAGCTGCTCTGCATTAAGTTTGGCCGAACATCCGCCGTATTCTACAGTGGTGAGCAGATCAAAAGGCATTAGCATACTCCCGGAAAAGAAAATAACTCAGATAAGATTCACAACTGTAGTGATTCCCAAATACTTAATCCCGGGGCACTCAATCAGATTATGCATACTGCCTGGACCTGATAATTGTGCCGCCAAGATGTTTGCCTGAATCAGTCGTGCTCCTGTTGCATGGACATTCACGGTAGAAAGAAACAAACTATATCAACTACCCCGATACTACCAAGAATCGTCTCTTGGAAAATAGACCCTCTCTTTATTTCTGATCCTGTTTAGCTTCGTACAGCCCGACACGTGAAGTTGCCGCCACGATTCCGTCAAATTGCGCATAGCTGGTGACTTTGGGCCCCCATTCAGGTGTATTACCGCCGTGGAAAGTGGAGAAATAGAAACCACCGATTTTGCCTGCATCATTGTCGACCGTACGATAGGTAACATCCTCTAAACCAAGCACACGTGTACCGTCCATCCAGACATACAGCTTTCCGTCCTCTTTGCCGACAGTGTTTATCTTGCAGTACTGTTCGATACAGTGCCATGTTCCGGGTTGAAATTTCCTGTTGAGTTTGATGTCGGTACCCCACTGCGAGGTGTTGTACTTTGTTCCGGTTGGAAGATACGCGTATACAACCGCCTCTCCATTTTCACGCCACATGAACCTGACTGTCCAGCCGTTAGTGCCGTCCGGCTGATCTCCACCGGATCGTTTCCAGGACTCGTTTCCGCCCATGAGGCCGGGAAGTTTTCCGCCCAGTCTGAAATCAAACCCATCCTCAAATTTTACGTAGTACCGAAGGTATAAAGAATCGTAGGCCTTAGGATCCATTTTGCCTATGCTGTGAAAATCCACCGGAAACTGCATACCCGTGGCCGAAGGTCCCACTCCTCCCTTAGGATAATCGACCCTTAGCGTCTTTTTACCGATAAATGCCTGAGGGCCGGATAAAGTTTCAGCCTTATCACCTCTGCTAACAAAGGGTATACCCCAGGCTGAGATCCAGTCCTCTGAGTTGACTTTCATCTCCTCGAAACCGCCGTAGAATACTATGTCATTGCGCTTTTCAATGATGGCTTCCAATTTTTCGGTATCTCCCTGTCCGGCCAAAATGTTCAATGATGCACATAAAATAATCAACGGCAGACCAATGATCGGTTTGAAGAAGAAGTGGCGCATTGTTTGATTTCCTTTCTGTATGGTATTCTCTTATCCGGCTCCCTGAAAATAATAACCGGAATCAGGCTACATTCAAGTTCGACTATCTAAGTCCGGCAAAGCCAAAGAATCAGGATCAAAAATCAAGGAATTAAGTTTCGGCATCTTCACAAAGGCTCAAACGAAATAGAGCACAAAAATGAAGGCTGGGAGAGATAAGATGGTAGAAACTACAATTATACTTCCGGCCAGCGAATCGTCGGCGCCAAGCTGTCGGGCCATGACAAAGGAAGCTACAGCTGTTGGACAGGCAAGATAGAGCTGAGCTATGCGGTATTCTGTAACAGGAATATCCATCATTTGATTCAACCAGAATAAAATAAGGGGAGCGGCGGCAACTTTTATGCCCCCTGCGGCAAAGGCGGCTAAAGAATGATTTTTCACCGCGTCGAAGTTTAGAGATGCACCTATGGCAATCAGAGCAAGAGGAAGAGATGTCCTGCCTAAAAGATCTAAGGGGCGTGCCGCTGCCGCAGGAATATCCAGGTGAGTAAATGAGAAAGCAATTCCCGCAAGACAGGATAACACCAGTGGGTTGGATGCGACACCGGCCGAAATTACTTTTAACCGATTCCCCAGAGTCTTTGATCCTGATTCCCGGCCCATCATCAGAACTATCACCGAAACGATATTGTACAATGGAATAATGGGAGCAAGACCAAGAACTGCCACGGCTTGAATGTGCTCCGAATTTGAACCGTTGCCTTCGGTTAAGGCAAATAGTACCACAGGCAGGCCGATGAATGCCAAATTCCCCCTGAAAGAACCCTGGACGAAGGATGACAGCGAGCGGTTCGGAAGTCGAAGGAGATTTCCGGTCGCCAATGCGATTGTAAAGGATATAAAAGCACCGCCGAAAAGTAATCCTATAAGCCATGCGGCCGACGACCAGTTTACGGAAGCCTGAGCCATTTTCAAAAACAAAAGCGCGGGTAAGGTAATCCAGTAAACCGTTCGGTTTAGATTTTCGAAGAAACAGGCCGGGGCAAAGCCGCTTTTGCGAAGAACAATTCCTAGAACAACCAGGACTACCAGTGGAGCCAATGTATTAACGATAAACATAATCGAAGGATTCTTTTTTTAGAAAGCCTCATTAGAATGTCTAATGAGGCTTCTAAATATAGTTTTTACTTGTTTTCATGGATCATGAAAACGGAGCAGCTGCCCAGCAAATTCAGCTTGATAAAAAATCAAGAACTGCTGACTACCTCCTGTTCCCTTAGAGTGCGGGCCGCCTTGACCATGTTTTGCAGTGATTTCTCGGTTTCATGCCAGCCGCGGGTTTTTAATCCGCAATCGGGATTTACCCAGACCTGTTCTTTTTGGAATACTTCTAAAGAAGCCCTAAGAATTTTCTCCATCTGGGCGCTGGAGGGAATCGCCGGGGAATGTATATCCCACACTCCAAGGCCAATCTGACGATCAAAAGAAATATCGGAAAAATCCTTAAGCACCGCAATATCGCTCCTGCCGGCTTCGATTGAAATAACATCGAAATCCATCTTCGCGATTTGATCTATTATTTCTCCGAATGATGAGTAGCACATGTGTGTATGAATTTGAGTCTCGGCACTGACCGCTGTGCTGAGGTTAAACGCCCTAACCGCCCATCGGAAATATTTTTCCCAATCTTTGCGCTTTATCGGAGTGTGCTCTCTGAAAGCAGGTTCGTCTACCTGAGCGATCTGAATGCCCGCCCTTTCGTAGTCTTCAATCTCATCCTTTAGACTCAGGGCAATTTGGTAGGCGACCTGTTCCTGCGATATGTCCTCCCTTACAAAACTCCACGAAATAATCGTTGCCGGTCCGGTCAACATTCCCTTCACCGGCTTGGGAGAATTGTTCTGGGCATATGAGATTTCGCGAAGAGTCATGGGTTCGGGACGGTGCACATCCCCGAAGATGATCGGGGGGCGGTAACCGCGGGTGCCGTAGGAAAGTATCCAACCGTTGGAGGTGGTGGCAATGCCCTGAAGTTTTTCGGCGAAATATTCAACCATGTCGGTTCGTTCAAACTCGCCGTGAACAAAAATGTCCAGACCCACCTCTTGCTGAAATTTCAGAAGGCTGTTTATTTGTTGATCTATGAAAGCTTTGTAATCTTTATCGGTTATCTCACCCTTTCGAAAAGCCGCTCGCTGCTTGCGAATCTCAGCGGTCTGAGGAAAGCTTCCGATCGTTGTGGTGGGAAAGGGAGGAAGATTAAGCACTTTTTTCTGCATCTGTACACGTTCTTTATATGGCAGGGAACGACTGAAATCTGATTCCGTTAGCCCCTGAACGCGTTTCTGAACATCCTTGTTGACACCGTAGGATGATAAGTTTGCAGGCTCCGGTTCTTTGTTTTCATCGTGCAGGGAGGCAATCGTCTCAAGCTCTTCGAGTTTCTGCTCGGCAAATGCCAGCTTCTCCAGCAGCTCCACAGGCAGTTTTTCGCCCGCCGTAGTAACCGGAAGATGATAGAGAGGGGCCGCGTTTGAGATGGAAAGATGTTCAACCTCTTCATATAGCTCGTCCAGAAGGTTCACCTTGTCTAAAATGTTGCTTCTCCAAACGTTGCGCCCGTCGACAATACCCGCGATGAGAATCTTGTCGGACGGGAAACCGTGTTTGCGAATCTGTTTGAGATTTGCTTTACCGTGGACAAAATCAAGACCCAGAGACGAAATCGGCAGATCATACAATTCCGGAAGGAAATCGACACTTTCGTAATAGGTCATGAGGTTTATTCTGCAGGCGGTATCACCGATTATATCGTATGCTTTTTTAATCTTTTCAACCGATTTTTTATCGGTATCAAGAACAAATCCCGGCTCATCTATATGAATCTCAGAAAGGGAGACAAGCATCTTGCGGTAGTTTTCGGCAAGAGCCATCAACATCGGCTCGAACCTGTCTTCACTTACCCCGCGACAGAGACGAAGAAAGGTGACCGGCCCAATAACGCTTGGAATACCAAGACCGAACTCAAGGGCGGTTTCTTTGGGCTTATTCCAATATACCGATAACTCTTCAGGCTCTATTTGGGAAAGATCGGGTACCAGATAGTGATAATTTGTATTGAACCATTTAGTCATAGGCAAAGCGTTGGATCCACGGCAAAGCTCGTAATACTCCGTGGTGTTCTCGGGGCGATAGACTCCAAACATGATTGCCGTATCCAGCATAGCGTCGTATCGGGTCATCTCCCCAACCGGAAATGAATCGACTCGTCCCTCGTAGGTTGTTAAAATGCTTCGCTGTAGTTCATCCAATGCGGTTTGCAACTGAACCTCACCGATTTTACCTTGGAAAAAAGACTCCACGGATTTTTTGTATTCCCGATTGGCACCAATTCTGGGATATCCGTAAGCGTAAGTTCTCATTTATAGATCCTTTTTTGTCAGGGTTGCTGTTCTTGCTTAGCTCTAATCATTGTAAGTAGCATCTTGAAAGGCTTTTTCGCATCCAACGCATGAGGTACATTCGCCGGCATGATAATCATTTGACCGGCCCCTACTGTACACGCCTGTCCTCCGATAGTGATCTCCGACTCCCCGTCGAGAATGTGAACAACGGCGTCAAACGGACTGGTATGCTCACTTAGACCCTGACCGGCATCAAAAGAAAACAGGGTTATGTTGCCAATCCCCTTGTCTATAAGTGTTTTGCTGACAACTGAACCTTCGGCATAAGCTACAGACTGTACCAAATCGAAGGGCTCACCCTTCGGGGCGTGTGTCTTTTGTGCCATATGACTCCCACTTGCTGGGTAAATGGTTACAATTCGGAAATAAATCAGTAAGTACGCAAATTTTGTGCCTGTGGGGCAAGGTGTCTGTCTACAGTGGGGTTGTGAAATTGCCGGGGGCTCAGTCTATTTTGATTTGATTTGGAGCAACAGTTCCCTGACTGCATCTCTTAAATAGGATCCGGAGGCAACATCATCATCCATGATTTTCCCATTCCATTCATATATGTCCAGATCTATGGTTCGCGGGTCGAACTTGTTTTTCGTCCCGATCCTTCCAAGCTCCTTTTCGCCGGCGACTAGTTCGTTTTTCAGTTCTTTTATCGAAAGATTTGTTTGAACAAGAAACGCTCCGGTTAAGAAATCGGGCTGCCTGGTGTAACCAACGGCAGTGGTGATCACAAGGGAGGACTCTCTAACCATTCTGAATCGCTTCCTTCTAAGAGCGCGTGCTTTGCTTACATGCTCATCCGGGTTGATATTGGAGCCTGCCACTTTGATTATTGGAAATACCACGTATCGGGATGCTTGTGCTGGAATATTGTTTGCTTTTTTAAATTAATTAGTACTTGTAAAGTATGAACACGGTTGTGTCATGCTAAAGAAGAAAGGCTGGGCGGCATGAGTGCGATAAAAAAAGATAGAAGACGGCCCGCCAGACTGAATGCGATATTGAGTGTGGTGGGATTCCTGGTTGTTGGGGCGATTTGTCGTTTATGGCAGCCGGAAACCTCCATTTTAGAGTTGCGTAAACCGGTGGTTTTCATGCTGCGCGGAACAGGATACCAGATCGGTGAACGGTTTGACGGGCCGGGGAAGGTCTACCTGGGATGGGAAGACTCAGCCGGATCAGGCGGCGGTTTTGTAAGGCTGGTGGCGCGACATGAACCAAAAAAGGAGATTGAAAATGCCTCTATTTCTCCTCGGAGATTGGAATTGTTGGACAATTCAATACACTTTACCCCAAAGAGGCTGGGAGAGAAGGTCAAGCATAGTATGGAACACTCCTTTCACGTGACCCGTGAGCGCGGTGTTCTGGTGGTGCTGATTAAATAGCTTTGATTTACCTGTTAAATAAGAAAATGGGCCGATTCTATTGCTGTCGGCTCATTTTAATCTTCTTATATTTCTCAGGGCATTAATTCTCTATCGATAAATAGAGTAGAATCGGAGCGCTCCGAAAGTATACGTACTATCGGCAGTGTTGTATTCTTCTGGAAAATCCCGGATACCACGTTCTTTTTACGCTCACCGGTGACAATGACAATTAGCTTACGGGCATTTACCAACACTTTCGGTGCCAGAGTGATGCGGTCCTGTGGGGCAATCGGACTCTTCGTCTGCAGCACCATGGAGTCGTAATCGGAAAGGTAGGGCTGATGTGGAAACAGGCTGGCGGTATGTCCGTCGCTGCCTACTCCAAGGAATATCACATCAAAAACTGGATCTTGGGAGCCGAAAAATCTGCCAAGCAGATCCCTGTATACGGTTGCTGAGGAGGCGAAATGGCTTCTTTCAGCAAGTTTGCCCAGCGGTTTGAAGAAAAGTCTGTAGGCGGTTCCCCAGTTGCTGTCCTGTGATTCAAACGGCACGATGCGCTCATCCACAGGGAAGAATGAGGTATGACGACAATCGGGGCTGCGATGCACCCAAAGTGGAAAGAGCTTGTTGAACGTAGACCCGCCCGAAAGACCGACCGTTTTTTCTCTCAAGAATGGTAGAGAGTGCATCGCGACTTCTTCCAGTGAATCGAACTGGACAACAGTTGCCTTCGAATTGTGCTTAAATTGAATGGTTTTTTTCATGACTCAAGCTACTGCAAACCTAGTTTTCGGCTACGCGTTTGTGACTGTTCGTGTTTTTTTCGTGTTTTTCGTGGCAAATTATGCGTTCAGCTTTCCGCATACACACTAAAGTGCCTCATTCGAGGCCCTCGTTTTGGCTACTGGACACTAAAGTGCCTCATTCGAGGCCCTCGTTTTGGCTGCCGGACACTAAAGTGCCTCATTCGAGGCCCT
>CAZPHU010000053.1:0-25444 GCA_964586285.1 uncultured Fibrobacterota bacterium
TAAAAGGTGGATACGACCTCTGTAAACTAGCAAAACCACTCTGTAAAAGGGTATATCACCAATGTAAAAGGTGGTAACGGCAATGTAAAAGGTGGATACGACCTCTGTAAACTAGCAAAACCACTCTGTAAAAGGGTATAATACCAATGTAAAAGGTGGTAACGGCAATGTAAAAGGTGGATACGACCTCTGTAAACTAGCAAAACCACTCTGTAAAAGGGTATAATACCAATGTAAAAGGTGGTAACGGCATTGTAAAAGGGAGAACAATGCCTCGTAAACCAAGGAAACGGCCTTGTAGAGGGAAAAACTCGTTTTGATGATGTATCAAGGAACGATTTGAGAGGGTATGCCGGAGTCTGAAAATGAGTGGGGCCGTCGTTACGAGTGATGAAAGAGGCTCGTAAATGACAGCGGGAATGTCTTGGAGGGTATTTTATTTATTCATCGAAGGTAAATTTTCAAAAGCAATCAACCTCCTCACCGTTTGCAGAGACAATTCATGCACCGAAACTTGCGATTTCATTTCTGCCGCCGGCTCCGATTAGAATCTTACTATGAATGACCCGATTGCACTTTATATCCATGTCCCATTTTGCGTCAAAAAATGCCGTTACTGTGATTTCTATTCCACGACCGGTCGAACCGCTCTTATCGACCGGTTCATCAAGGCTTGTGCAATAGAGCTTTCGCTGCGCCAAGACTGCTTTCGTGACAAAGTGCTTACCTCCATCTTTATCGGGGGCGGAACACCGTCCATACTCTCTCCGATGCAGTGGAATGCTCTTTCATCGGCTGTCCATTCTTCATTGCATATAGACGAGTCGGTCGAGTGGACGATCGAGTGCAATCCCGATTCATACAGCCCGGAAAAGGCGCGTGTCTGGCTTGCCGCCGGAATCAATCGGCTGTCTCTGGGCGTGCAATCCCTTCAGCACCGCCTTCTTTCTATACTGGGACGTCCCCACACACCTGATCAGGCCCTTGAGGTGCTCCAGTCCAAAGAAGCGGCAGAGTTTCGCTCATGCAATGTCGACGTGATGTACGGTTTACCGGGACAAAAACTTGAAGATCTTTCAAGCACATTAACCTCCCTTCTCTGCTTTGGCCACGTAAAGCACCTCTCGGCTTATGAGCTTACCGTTGCCGAGAACACCAGATTCGGCAAACACCGTCAAATGCTTCCGCTCCCCAGTGATGATTGTGTGGACGAGTCGGCAAATTTAGTGATTGAACGGACAAAGGCGGTGGGTATGAGACAATACGAGATATCGAATTTTGCCCTGCCCGGCTATGAAAGCGTACACAACAGGATGTATTGGGAGTACTACCCGTATATTGGAATCGGGCCGGGAGCACATTCATTTTTCAACGGCAGCCGCTGGGCTAACTTCGATGATCTCCAGCGCTATTGTGATCTGCTCAAATCAAATTCGCTCCCTACGCTTTTCCGTGAACAGCTCTCAAACGAAGATAAGATAAATGAGCTGCTATTTCTTGGACTTCGCACTAAAAAGGGTATCGACGACAGGCGGTTTGAAGAGATCTCGGGAGAACCTTTTTATCACGACAAAAGAAAACCAGTCATCGACCGCCTTGTCGCCCAGAAGATGCTTATCCGAACCGATGCATATTGGCGGCTGTCGCAGGAAGCCTTCCTCAAGGCTGACGGTATAGCCCGAATGCTCGCATGAATGTTCAATCAAGCAAAGTGGTCAGCTGTTCAAATAAATAGTGTATCTCATCATGAGTGGTAGTCAAGGGGGGCCAGAGGTAGAGTGTATCCCCGATCGCCCGCACGAATATCCCTTTTTCACGCATTCCTCTTTCGATTTCCGAAACAGAAACACCACCCGAACCATCGATCACGATCTTAAATATCATTCCTGCTGAATCGGCGAAATAGTTGTGCTTTCGACAGATTTCTTTTGAATACCGATCGAAGAGAGTTATCGACTCTTTGAGATGTTTTCTGAAATCAGGATCATTATATATATCGAGTGCCGCACCCGCAGCCGCGCAAGCCAACGGATTACCGCCAAACGTATGACTGTGCCAAAAGATGGTGTCGTCAAAGGATGAGAATACTTTGTTGTTTACAGCCGCGACACTCATGGGAAGATATCCACCCGTAAGGCCTTTCCCAAGAACCAGTATGTCAGGTATTACCCCCGAAACATCGGCGGCAAAGTTTTGTCCCAGCCTGCAACAGCCGACAGCGATCTCATCGAAAATAAGCAGCAGATCATGTTTATCACAAAGTGCTCTTAGTTTAGCCAGATACTTTTCGGAATAGATATTGATTTTCCCCGCCCCCTGAACGATCGGCTCGATTATAACCGCCGCCGATTCGTGGTGATGCTTTTCTATCACCTGCTCCATATCTTCAAAGCACTGGGCGTCACACTCGATACGTGTCTTGCCGTATGGGCAACGGTTACAGGTTGGGGCTGCTCCCTGAAAGCTCTTTCTGACTGCCCCTTCAAGCGCACCGTGAAAGCTCTCCAAAAAACCGACTCCTACGGCCCCAAGCGTGTCTCCGTGATAGGAGTTCTTCAGAGAAATGAAATTTTTCCGTCCGGTTATTCCCCTGTTTTCCCAGTACTGCAAAGCCATACGCAATGATGCCTCGACCGCGGAGGAGCCGTCGGAGGCAAAGAAGAATCTATCGAGTCCCCCGGGAGTAAATGACGACAGTTTCCCGGCGAGTTCGATGGCAGGCTCATGGCTGATTCCACCCAGGATTGTATGCTGAAGCCTCGATAACTGATCCGTTATCGCATCGACTATATGTTTCTTTCCGTGCCCCAAATTTATGCACCACCACGACGAAATGCCGTCAAACAGCTGCTCCCCTTCGGTTGTATGAAGGTAATGCCCGCGGGCTTTTGCGATAACGGGGAAGTCTTTGTTTTTAAAAGACGGCATGTTGGTGTCCGGATGCCAGATGTGCCTTGTTTTCTTGTCTCTATCGTACATCATTTCTCTCCTGTACAAAAATAGCGGTCAACCGTTTTCATCTCGAAAAAATGCGGCCGTCTCAATTTTGCAGCTGCTATGGGCGGGTATACTATCCTCTATTAAACCCGCCTGCCCCAAATTATTATCTGTTTTGTGCGAAAAAAAAGATTACTAAAAATACCTTTCCAAACAGATCACGCTTCCAAGTTTTTAAGAATCCCAACAGATGTGATTTTGGTTGCTTTATTTCCTGTGTTTCTTTATTTCTCAATATGAGGATGTTTCAGTTGGTTGTCAATGGTTCCCTTTGGTTTATTTCCGAGAACTCATACGAAAGCAGTCCCGCATACCCGCATTAGCGCCTGAATTCGACAACAAATTGAATCGCGACGAGTTATACTGTCCGGTTTAAAGCCGTTCATTTTTTCCTGTTCCCTTCACTCGGCAGCTTTATATTTTTAGCTTCGAATTTTTCCGCAGGCATTCCCGTATATACCAGTTGTATAAAAACCCGACTTGAAAAAAATATGGAACAGTTGATCAATTTACTGAAAAACTCCCGCTATTGTGTCGCATTCACCGGAGCGGGAATCTCTACTCTTTCGGGAATTCCCGATTTTCGCGGAAAAGAAGGGGTTTATCATACATTTGACAGAGATAAGCTGTTTGATATCAAACATTTCAGGAAAGATCCCTCATATTTTTATCGACATGCGGCGGATTTCATCTATTCCATGGGCAAGAAGGAACCCAGCCTGGTTCACCGCCAGCTTGCCCGCCTCGAAAAGGCGGGAGTGATCAAGTCGATAATAACCCAGAATATCGACCTGCTTCACCGAAGAGCAGGATCTAGGCAAATCATCGAGCTTCACGGTAGTCTGTCCCAGCATGTATGCCTGAGCTGCGACAGGCATTTTCCCTTCGATACCATCGGCAAGCGGGTTCTAAACGGCGAGGTGCCTGCATGCGATGTTTGCGGAGGAGTTTTGAAACCTACCATCACCTTCTTTGGGGAGATGCTGGACGGCGATGCCGTCAACAGGGCGACTTCGGAGGCCCGAAAGGCCGATCTCATGCTGGTCTGCGGTTCATCCCTTGTGGTCCATCCGGCCGCGTCCATCCCACTGCAGACCTGCCGAAGTGGGGGCTCCCTGGTTATCGTAAATAACATGCCGACTCCGCTTGATCAGTATGCATCCATAAGGTATACTGATTTGGAACATACGTTTACAGTTATCGGCCAACAGGATTTCTAATTCGCAACTTGACGACCGGATCTATCTTCTTTCTATGTCACTAAAACGCTCACGCTGGGGAATATGGTTTTTCCTCTTTTCTATTGTTTTAACGTCAATACTCTTTGTTGTAGAACTGAGAATAGCACCGAATAGGGACAGTTTCGTTTACAGGCAGCTGATTCCGGCACTCGGTATCGGCTTTTCGATCCTCTCGCTTCTCAGCGGGCATTTCTCCTATCCCCGCGTACATAACCTCAAGGTTTATCTGATCGGATATTTGGTCGGGGTTTATGGGCTGTTTTACTTTCTCGTATACGACCGGCCCCAACCGATGACACTTGCCCCTCTCCTATCACTCATATTTCTGAGCCACATACTGGTTCTTATACTCCCCTCTTATGTAAAATATCGAACTACTAAATATCTGACACTCTCGATTACCGGAGCACAGGCGGCGATTTTGGGACTTATTACCCGGCACCTGGAGTTGGTATCGTGGATACCTCTTGATTTAAGAATTTCTTCGGCTTCGGGCTTTCCATCATGGTTTTCCTTCGTGCCCGTGGTTTTGATAATAGTCTTTAGCGTTAAGAGGCTGAGGGATGAATTCTACCTGGGCGGACTCATTTCGGGCACTGCTCTGTTATATGCATTCGGCTGGGCGTCTCCGCTCATATTTTTCGATTATGTGCCCTTTGAGAGAATGATATTTGCCGCCGTCCCTATCTACATGGTCGCCGGCATAATGATTCACTGGTTTTCCCGCATGGAACACCGGGTCTCCTACGACCCCCTTCTTCATATATATAACAGGGCTTTTTGCGAAAAAATCATCGAAGAGCAATCAAACATCAATACCGGCGCACCCCTGGGAATTGCGATGGTGGATATCGATCATTTCAAGAAGGTAAACGACACTCACGGGCATCAGGCAGGGGATGATGTTCTGTTTCATGTTGCCCAGACCATTTCCCGGGAAGTTGTCCCCGATGGGATCGTTTGTCGCTACGGTGGTGAAGAAATTGCAGTATTCTTTCCGCGCAAAAAGGTAGAAGAGGTCAAGAAGATCATGGAAAGTGTACGTTCCCGTATAGAACAGATGAGTGTTCATTACGGCAAAAAGCGTTTGCGTGTAACCATCTCATGCGGAATCAGCATGCGTGAGGACAGGTCGCAGAATATCGAGAAAGTAATAGAAAGGGCCGATAAGGCGCTTTATAAGGCAAAACAGAATGGACGAAATAAAGTAGTATCCGCCCGTGGCATGAACTTTTTAATCAGAAATAAATGATTTCTTTGCTTATATTAATCAGAAGAGATTATTTTTTCTGCTCCCTTTAGAAGGAGGTTTTTATTGAACTTTGATATCCTATTCGGTTCGAACGCTTTAACCACCGGTTTGGTGATTTTCTCTCTGGTAGTAGTGGCGATCATTTTTTTTGCGACTATCCTTTCCATTTTTTACCAGAATGTTATATATGACTCTTTGTACCGCCCTCATTTCGACGTCAATTACCAACCTTTCTGCACAATCATTCTGCCCTGCAAAGGGGTACCAAAAGACCTGAAACAGAACCTGGCCGGTTTCCTGAACCTTGAATATCCTTCCTATAAGGTAATCTATACGGTTGAAAGTGAGAATGATCCGGCGGTTCCCATAATCCGCGAAGTTATTGCCGGGCATGAAGATAAAGCATCGCTGGTTGTTGCTGGATACGCCAAATCCTGCGCGCAGAAAAACTATAACCAGCTTGCGGCTATCGAACAGGCCAAAGACGCAGATGTATATGTGTTTGCCGATGCGGATATCGGACCTTCCAACCAATGGCTTCGTGAACTTGTGCTGCCTCTTTCAAACGAATCGATTACCGCAACTACCGGTTTTAGATGGCAATACTCTCCAAACGGAACAATCGGTGAGCAGGTTCACTCTTACATAAACAACCTTCTTTATATCATTTTCAATTTCGCTTCATCGGTGCTTAAAATCGGTCTCTGGGGTGGTTCAATGGCCATGCGCAGGGAAGATTTCGAGCAACTCGAAGTCGCCAAAAGATGGTCGGAGACGGTTGTTGACGATATCAGCCTCTCTCAGATTATTGCAAAAAAGCGTCGAAAAGCGATACTGGTTCCGGCATGCGTTACTCATACCGACGATTCTCTTCCAAGCGTAAGACAGGGGATTCGCTGGTTTGAGCGTCAGACCATGTTTTTGAAGGCTTATCACAAATTCACCTGGACATTTATGGCGATCCCGATGGCCGCAATTGTTTTGGGTCTTCAGCTCTGGCTTCCGGTTTCACTGCTGATCAGCAAATTTACCTCCTATGAGTTTTTTGCAATAGGAGGCGGTGCATCCCTGATCGTAACCGCCGGTCTTGCGCTGTCGGTTCTTTTATATCCTATGCTTGGGAAGAACCCGCGTTTCTATGGATTTCTTTTCCTTCAGCCCTTCTCTTTGTTTTCGCTGCTTATCGGAGTTATCAGGACGGTTTTTACCAATACGATTATTTGGAGCGGCGTGGAATACAAACTAACGTTTACCGGAAAGGTTGCTTCGGTCACCAGACCCGATCAGCCGTGATTTTTTAAAGGTTGCAGCTTTTTGAATGCAGGAGTGACCGGGTGTTGCTCCTGCATTGTATTTTATGTACTCTCTATAAAAGCTGTAATTGAAAGGATTGTAAATGAGATGTGCGGTTTTTGCCTCCGGGGGCGGATCTAATTTCCAGGCGCTACTCGATCGCCGCGAAGCCGGAGAACTTCATGTTGAATTCTCGCTGATGATTGGCAACAACAGCCGTGCCGCCGCTTTCGATCGTGCACGCAGCCACTCTATTACTTCCATACATCTGGCGCCAAGTCACTTTGAGACACCGCAGGAGTACACGGAAAAACTTCTTAGCGTTCTCCAGAAGCATCGGATTGATATGATTATCCTGGCCGGATATATGAGAATGATTCCGGCAGAGGTTGTAAAAGCATATCGTCATAAGATCCTCAATATCCATCCCGCCCTCCTGCCGGCTTTCGGCGGCAAGGGGATGTACGGAAAGAAAGTACACGAGGCGGTAATTGAGTACGGAGCCAAAATCACCGGTATAACCGTTCACTTTGTCGATGAACACTATGACCAGGGACCGGTTATCCTTCAGGAAGTGGTGCGGGTAGAGGATGATGACAATGCCGAGACCTTGGCCAAGCGCGTTCTTGCGATGGAACATGCAAGTTACTGGAAAGCGGTGGAAGCCGTGGCGCAAGGCAGAATAAGAGTAGAGGGTAGACGAGTGATCGGGGCTGATTGGTTTTGAAATTATACGAGTTTGACAGGGATTATGAGAAGCTGCACGGCTGCAGAGTGATTGGAATTGATGAAGCCGGGCGAGGTCCGCTGGCCGGCCCGGTAACGGCCGCGGCTGTGATTCTAGACTTGAACAATCCAATTCAGGGCATCGACGATTCCAAAAAACTAACCGAAAAACGTCGAGAAGAACTTTATGAGGTTATAGTCCAAAAGGCGCTCGCCTGGGGAATCGGGAGCGCATCCCCTGTCGAGATAGATTCCATAAATATCTTGCAGGCCACGTTTCTTGCCATGAAACGCGCGCTCAAAAACATAAATTCCGAATGGTCAGTGGCTCTGGTGGACGGCAACCAGCGCATCCGCGGGTTCAGCCGCTCGAAGAAACAGATTCCGATAATAGACGGTGATGCGATAAGCGCATCGATTGCGGCGGCATCGATTGTGGCTAAAGTGACCCGCGACAGATATATGATAGACAGCCACAGGAAATACCCTCTATACCGATTCTATCAGCATAAAGGCTACGCAACCCCTCAGCATCGTGCCCTCCTCAAAGAGCACGGCATGTGTAAAATCCACCGCAAATCGTTCTGTTATTCGATGCTTGCACAAACAAGCCTTGATATTTAATCTAAAACCATTGTAAAAGCGAGCGGTGGGGATAAGAGGCATGGGGGGGCGCTGCTTTCAAAAATGTATGCAATTACCCGGTTTAATCAGTTATTTTAATGTTCCCTAAAAATAGTAACCGACCTAAGCAGGTCGCCTGCGTCTTGGAACTCTAATTTTTCAATATATTAATTCTGAAAAGGAGAAGTTACCCAGTGGCAGAAATAACTTCTTTTCCCGGCTACCGCTATTCTTTGAACCAGCCTCAAGACCTTGGAGCGTTGGTCAGTCCTCCTTACGACATGGTCGACAGCAAAATGATCGAGCAATTGTATGCGAAGCATCCTCACAATGCGGTCAGAATAATCCAAAATCGCCCCGAACCTCAGGACGACTCCAACAAGGACCGTCATGAACGCGCGGCTAATCAACTGAAAGAGTGGATCGAAACAAAAATCCTTACAAAAGAGGATTCTCCCGCAATCTATTTGTATAATCAGAAGTTTACGATTGATGATAAGACATTCACCCGCAGGGGGATTGTGGTTCGGGTGAAGCTGGTGGATTTCAGCGAAGGTGTTGTGTTTCCGCATGAGTATACCCTTTCGGGCCCCAAGCGTGACCGATACGAACTTCTTGAGGCTACCCATTGTAACACGGGTCAGATTTTCGGTCTGGTTCCGGATGAGGGTGATTTGTACAAGGAAATTGAGGCGGTGTCGGGCCGAAGTGTTGGTTTGTTCACCGATGATCTTGGCGTTGAGCATCAACTTGCCGTAACGAGCGATAAACCAACCATCTCTAAGCTTCAACAGCTTATGCGGGATCGAATAATCCTTATCGCAGACGGGCACCATCGCTACGAGACTTCGTTGGAGTATTCCCGTTCGAGCACACGTCCCGGAGCGGATTATGTAATGATGACACTGGTTTCCATGGCTGATCCGGGGCTTGTGATACGCCCTTTTCATCGAGTGGTCAAGAAAAACGATTTGACCAAACGGTTCACCGGCATAGAACAGCTGCGGGATCTTTTTGAATGCACCGATCTTGGAGAAACAGAATATTCCATAGTAGACCAATTTCTCAGCGCCAGTAACGAATTCGAGATGATATTCCTTGATAAGACAAGTAGACATCTTTATGGACTAAACACCGCCGAAGCCGGAAATGCTTATTTGAAAGAAAACGCCGAGGGGATGTCGGATCGATGGAATCAGTTGATGGTATCAAAAATCAACCGTCTGTGTGTAGGCGCAATCATGCAACAGCCGCTGGATGGAGCGGTTCTTCACGATGTTATGGATTACAGCAATGATGCATTTTCGACCTATGAGCGAGTTCTGACCGACGATTCGGTTACGGGTGCATTTTTTATCAAGCCCATGGATATCGAAACGGTTAAAGCGATCGTAAAAGGTGGCGAGCGCATGCCTCAAAAATCTACAAACTTTTACCCGAAGCTTTTCTCAGGATTAGTATTCAACAAACTGGATGCATGAAATTTGGAAAAATTCTACAGGTTTTAATCGGGCTGCTCATCATGGGAGCAGCCCTGTACATTTTCCTCAAAGGAACCAACCCTGGAGCACTGGCAGAGCAGCTTTCTTCGATTTCGCCTATAAAGATCGTCGCCGGATCTCTGTTGGCTGTGATGAGTCTTTTTTTCCGTGCACTGAGATGGAAATCCATACTTCCCGACAAACAAAATACACTCAAGGATAACCTTTTCCCATTTGTATCGATTGGTTTTATGGTAAACAATCTTGTGCCCGCGCGCATCGGGGAAGCTGTGAGGGCGTTTCTTTTATGGACACGCAACGGTTTTAGTGCGACGACTTCAGTGGGCTCTCTTATTGTTGAACGCTCGATTGACATGGCCTTTTACGGGCTATTCTTCGTTGTGCCCGTATTCGTTCTTCCCTCACTTAAATCTCTTCGCCCGGCGGCATTTGTAATAGGAGCGGCGATCGGGGGTTTTATAGTGATGCTTATCGTGTATCGTCTGTTCACTTCTCGTGTCAAGCGTCTAGCGGGTAGGCTGACCGGTTTTGCTCCCAGCCGCTTTCGACCTAAGATCCAACAGATAGGCTCCGAAACAGCTTCGACTCTGAACTGGCTTTTTTCATCCCGACGTACCGCAAACGTTGTAATTTACACCTTTTTGACCAGTATATGTTATCCTCTTATTCTTCTGGTTCTTATTGAACCGGCCAACAACTTTGGGTTGGCATCCTCCCTTTTTATACAGGCAGCGGCGTCCATAGGAGCCGCGATACCTCTCTCCCCCGGGTATGTTGGAACCCTTCATGCGGTAATGCTTCAGGGGCTTTCGTATCTTGGTATTGAAGGAGATAAAGCCAGGGCTTTGGCCATTATTTATCATGCAATCAACTATATTCCCGTTACCCTGTTGGGTATATGGTATTTTTTCAGAGTGAATCTTTCGCTGGATGACATACGCGAGGCAAAAAGCAGGCTTCAGGAAACCACCTCCTGATTTAAATATTTGAACCTGTAAAACAAGTATTGGAAAGGATAAGTGATGGCAAAGCAGCATGATGATAAGGAATTGATCGTACAGTTAGGCGATGCTGTAGAAGCCACCCGCTCAGAGCTGGGCAAACGAATAGTAGGACAAAAGGAAGTTATCGACGATCTTCTGGCGAGTTTCTTCGCCGGAGGGCACTGTCTTCTTATAGGCGTTCCGGGACTTGCCAAGACCATGCTTATACAAAGTCTGGCCCAATGTCTGGCGTTGGATTTCAACCGGATACAGTTTACTCCCGACCTTATGCCCGCCGACATCACCGGCTCCGAAATACTCTTTGAGGATCGCGCAAGCGGCAATCGCGAATTCAAGTTCATGAAGGGACCGATATTTACCAATATTGTTCTTGCCGACGAAATAAACCGTACACCTCCCAAGACCCAATCCGCGCTGCTTCAGGCCATGCAGGAGCACGAAGTGACCTCCTCGGGACAAACTTGGGCACTTCCCTCCCCTTTCTGGGTGCTGGCGACACAAAATCCTATCGAGCAGGAAGGGACCTATCCGCTGCCCGAGGCACAACAGGATCGTTTCATGTTTTCGGTGGAAGTCGGATATCCCGATCTTGACTCTGAGGTGGAAATCGTCAGAAAAACCACAACCTCACAGACCACGCAACTCTCGGCGGTATTAAATAAAGATCAGTTAACTACTTTTCGCCAATTAGTCGGAAGAGTGCCTGTTGCGGATTCGGTGATTCGCTTCGCGGTCAAGATCGCACGATCGACCCGTCCGGATGATTCGCTCTGCCCGGATTCTCTGAAACAGTATCTGACATGGGGTGCAGGCCCGCGAGCTTCCCAGTATCTTATCCTCGCAGCTAAATCCTACGCCCTTCTGGACGGTCGTCCCACCGCGGATACCGATGATGTGAGACGTGCGGCTTATCCGGTGCTGCGACATAGAATCGTGCGGTCATTCCATGCTGAAGTGGAAGGGATGAACACCAACAAAATCGTTTCGGAACTCCTCAAACAGGCCGGTAAATAGTATAGTGCAAGCGGCCCGACTTGCAGCCGGGCCGCTTGAGTTCGATTAGAATAACACAAACCCACCTTGCTACATTCAATCCGCGGATTCATCGTTCAAACACGGTTCTGATTCGGCTTTTAAAAGGCTTTGAATTTTACGAAATGCGCCACAATGCCCAAATGGCCTGAAACAGATCGGACGACCGACGGGTGTAACCCAAACAAACCAAAAAATTCACTGTTCGATTACATCTTTCCCCAACCCGACTCACCGAATCCGCCGGAGGAATACCCCTCGCACCTAGACAGTCCCCATGATATTTGCACGCGCAGTGTTGCTTTTGTTCAATCTAGGATTTATACTACACATATAGATAGAGACAACTGCTTGGATTTTTCTTGCAGCAACCGCCGCATGCGACAATAGATAAGAAAGGCAATAGGATGTTTTCAAACCGTTCTTTCAGAAGTTTAAAAATTTCGGTGCTCTCCCTGCTGTGTTTAGTTGCTTTTTCTCCTGCTCAACAGCGTTACAAAGATCACTGCTTCTCATCGGTTGAGGTAAACAACGATATCACATATCGCATTATAGCGGCTAACGACACTACAGCCGACACGCTAGCCTTCGACCTTTATGTGCCTGAAGGTGATTTGGAAACCAATCGACCGCTTATAATTTTCATGCATGGTGGGAGTTTCGTGACCGGCTCCCGAAAAGACGACTACGTTCAGAATTATTGTGAAGACATGGCAAAGCGCGGCTATGTGGTTGCTTCTTTGAGTTATCGACTCGGAAAAGAAATCGAGATTCTCTTGGGAATCAGCAGTTTCGAGGAGATGGCCTACATGGCGGTTCAGGACTCGCGTACCGCCGTTAGATTTTTCAGAGCGAATGCTGCGACATTCGGTATCGATACATCAATGATTATCTGTGGTGGCTATAGCGCCGGAGCAATTACCGCGCTTCAACACGCCTATCTAAACGAACAATCCTTATCCCCCTCGCTTACAGCCAAACACGGGGGTCTGGAATCGGGGGCGTTCACCGAGTATTCCTCCCGGATAAACGCAGTTATCAACTACTGTGGTGCCCTCAGCGATACAGCGGTACTGTATAATGACGACATACCGGTTATCAGCATTCACGGAACCGCCGACAGCATAGTTCCTTATAAGTTTGGACATGCCATGAACAACTCCCTTATGCCTGTTTTGTACGGAAGCGGCTCTATTCATCCGATTCTGGAGTCAAAGGGGGTAGAAAACATACTCATAACGGCTGAAGGTGAAGGGCATGAGATTTCCGCAGAAACGATGTTCTCATCCATGCAACAAACCGCATCCTATGTATCCTCTCTCTATAAGAGAGCGACTTTTGTTTGCAATCGCGCGATCGCAGGTTCAACAAACGGCTTTAATAGAATGAACAGAAAGAAAATGCTTATTAGCCGGCACATGTTGGGCAACAAGATAAGTAGCAGGGTGTACGACCTCAAAGGAAGGGTTGTTTCAGCACCTAGAAGAGATAATTTTAAAGCAGCCGGAATGTACCTGATACACGATTCGGATTTGCGTTAAAAGGAAGTTTTAATCTTTAGTTCAGAAAAATCTCACGGCTAAAGAAAAAAAACAGAAACAAAGGCTGGTAAAACACATCAGCAGGCGAGCAACAGGAGCACTTTCTAAGCTCCCTTCTGACAGCAGGTAGTTTGAATTTGACTGATTTTTACCAGTCGGACTCTTGCGCCTCTTTTACCTTTGGAGCTTTTTGTGTGGTATCCTTACCCACGATCTCCAGTCTCACGGCTTTTGCACCAATATCGTAATAAGCCTTCCCGCATATACGCTGTACGTCCGCGCAACTGAACTCAAGGGTATCGATTCCTGATTGGGACTGTTTGGTACGCAATAGAAGCTTGTCTTTACTAAGCAGCGTATGGTAGAAAACACCGTGAGAATTGTTTGTATCGGATGGGGGAACCCATTCAAACATTATCAGCAGGGTTTTATCCGGATAATTTTCCACCCTCGCCAGCGTAGCATACTGAATACCTCGCTCAAGGAAATTACCCATCGCAACCAATCGCCAGCTTAAATCGTCGGCACTGTCGTTTTTGATTCGATAAGAAACGTCGTCGAAATTCAGCAGTTTAAACGGGCCGTACTTTTCCTGAATAAACTCATGCTCACGATACCATAAACCGGCGATGCCGCCCTTTTGCAAAGGCGGCACCGGAATTCCAGAACGTTTACTTTCATTTGTAGCCGACAGTGTGGGTAGAGCAGAATAAAACATTACCCAAAAGAAGGTTAGGGCAAGTCGCATGTCCACCTCACGCTATTTTCTTGTCTTTCTTGAGAGTATAGACCGGCTCGTCTTCCTTACGTATTACCTCTTTTGTCACCAGGCATTCTTTAATGTCGTGGCGTGAAGGAATCTCGAACATAATCGGCGTTAGTGCGGTTTCCATCACGTTGCGCAAGCCGCGCGCCCCGGTTTTTTTGGCAATGGCTATACCGACGATCTCCCTTAAAGCATCCCTCGCGAATGTAAGACGAACTCCTTCGATAGAGAACAGCTTTTGATACTGTTTGACCAAAGAGTTTCTCGGTTCGGTCAGGATACGAAGCAGTGCTTCTTCATCGAGGTCGTTAAGACCGAATACGGCAGGAATACGTCCAACCAGCTCGGGAATCAAACCAAATTGAATGAGGTCGTCGGGTTCGACCAGTTGAAGGATTTCCCCGACACTTCTGCCGGTTTTCTTGCGAAGTTCGGCGGTAAATCCCATACGACTCTCATCTATACGTTTGGCGATTATATCTTCCAACCCGACAAAAGCTCCGCCGCAGATAAACAGGATGTCGCGCGTATTCATCTGAATAAGATTCTGCTCGGGATGCTTACGCCCACCCTTTGGCGGTATGCCTGCTACCGTTCCCTCCAAAATCTTGAGCATTGCCTGCTGAACTCCTTCCCCGGAGACATCGCGGGTAATGGAGGGGTTGGCCGACTTTCGAGTTATTTTATCGAATTCATCTATATAAATGATGCCTTTTTCGGCCTTGGCTAAATCATAGTTGGCGGCCTGAAGAAGACGCACGAGCATGTTTTCTACATCTTCTCCGACATAACCGGCCTCGGTAAATATCGTCGCGTCCACTATGGTGAACGGTACTTTCATCAGCTTTGCCAGAGTCTGTGCGATAAGAGTTTTGCCCGTACCGGTAGGACCCGTCATCAGGATGTTGGATTTTTCGATCTCAACGCCGCTGTTGTCTTTTTCGGCACGGGAAAGGATTCGCTTAAAATGATTATACGCGGCTACGGCCACACCAACTTTGACCTGATCCTGACCGACAACGTACTGATCTATAAATTCTTTAATATCGCGGGGGGTAGGTAAGCTGTCCAGGCTCAGATCACCGGGTATGGCATTGCGGTCTTCCCGAAGAATCTCGTTACACATCTCGACACATTCACTGCAAATATGCACCGAGGGTCCGGTGATAAGCTTGTCGACAGCATCGGTACCTTTACCACAAAACGAACACTTTAAGCCTGGGTATTTTGAGCGTGATGCCATCAGGGTTAATCTCTTCCTGTAAGTATTTCATCGATAATACCGTATTCCAACGCCTCCTTGGCGTCCATGTAGAAATTACGATCGGTATCACGACGTATTATGTCTTCTTTTTGACCCGTATGTTGTACCAATATTTTATTCAACGTCTCCTTGATTCGAACGATCTCCTTTGCATGGATCGCGATATCGGCGGCCTGACCGGTTGCTCCACCAATCGGCTGATGCAGCATTACACGGGAGTGCGGAAGTGCATAGCGCTTGCCTTTCGTTCCCGCCGCAAGCAACACCGCACCCATACTCGATGCCTGACCGATACAGATTGTACTGACATCGGGCTTGATAAACTGAATCGTATCGTAGATTGCAAGACCGGATGAGACATAACCACCTGGAGAATTGATATAGATGGTGATATCCTTATCCGAATCCTCGTATTCCAGGAAAATCAGCTGGGCCATTACCAGATCGGCAATGGGATCACTGATATCGGTTCCCAGAAAAATTATCCGTTCCTTCAGAAGCCGCGAGTAAATGTCGTAAGAGCGCTCACCCCGACCTGTTTGTTCGATGACCATTGGGACCAAGGACATGGTTTTATCCTTTCGTTATCATTCGAGAGCCAATGCTTGTTGTCTTCCCAATTACAAGAATTTTATTATAAGTATTATTGTTGCTCAGTTTCAAGCTCTCCGATCAAATAGTCGAGAGTTTTACGCTCGCGAATATCGGACCGGATCTTGTTTGTCGTACCATTTTGCCTAAACACGTTCTTAAGCTGATCGAAATCCTGGTTGTACTGATCGGCCAGCTGTTGGATCTGATCATTAACTTCTTTCTGGGTCGCCTTGATATTCTCTTTTGTGGCGATATAGTCGATTATCCGTTGTCGTTTGATATCATTTACGGCCACGTCATGATATTTTTCGGCGAATTCTTCACGATCGGGCTCCTGAGCCCGATTGTAGCGTTTGGCCTCTTCCATCATGTAATCTATATACATATCAATACGAGATTTCGGTACATCGAAAGGATTATTCTTGATTAACTGCTCGATCGCCTTGTTATAGGCTTCATTTTTCGCCCTTTCAAGCTCCTGTTTTTCAAGCTCCTTTTGGAAGTAGTCCCTCAGTGCATCCTCGTCCGCAAAATCTCCGATTTTCTTCAAAAATTCCTCGTTTATCTCCGGCAGCAACTTCTCCTGAACCTTCTTCACCTCGATTTCATAGCGGGCTTCTTTTCCGGCAAGTTCTGCATTCTGGAAGTCCTCGGGATACCTCACGCTTATGACTACGACATCTCCAGCCTTTGCTCCCGCGAGTTCCTTATCGAATTCTTTTATCGGACTGGTGCCAAGTTCGATCGGGTAAGAAGGATTCTGAAAATCGCTTCGTTCCTCTCCCTCCACCTCTATCTTGCGGTATTCGATTGTAAGAAAGTCACCTTTTTTTGCCGGACGGTCCAGATCCTTTAACTCAGCCATCCGCTCCCGAACGTCTTCCAAGGCCTTATCCACATCACCCTTTTTGATTTTTTTCGGGGCAGGCTTGATCTTGAGCTTATCGTAGCCGGTTATCTCAATCTGAGGATCCACCTCGGTTTCGATCGAGAGGCGAATCGGCTCCCCTTCTTTATTTTCAAGCTTACCCACTTTGGGCTGAGAAATCGGCATAAGCTTATTCTCGGTAATTGCCTCACGGTAAGATTTCTGAACCAGCTCATCTACGACTTCGGCTCTGATTGACTGCCCGAAGCGTCTCTTTACTACGTCCGACGGCACTTTCCCGGGACGAAACCCCGGTAGTTTCAGGTCTTTTTTATATTTTTTTACCTGCTCCTCAAACGATTCATTTACTTCTTCCGCCGGTATTTCAATCTCTATAACCCGCTGCCACGGGGTGGGTTCAGATACGGTCGCTTTCAATCCGTCGATCCTCCTGAAATAGGTTGCGCTCTTATACGAAATATGCGAGAAGGGGGAGTCGAACCCCCACAGGTATCCCTACTAGATCCTAAGTCTAGCGCGTCTACCAGTTCCGCCATTCTCGCAATCAAAGTAAGAGTTTTTCTGACCAGAGTCGATTGAAAATACTTGATTCGAGAGTAAAGTTCAATATATCAGATGCAAAAGCCTTGAGATTCTATCGACGCGCCCAAATTATTTTTAGCAATGCTTATGATTCACCAGAATAAAAAATTCCAAAAAAGTGACGCCTGTCAATCCTGTTTACGCCCGAAAACCCAATGTATCTGCGGGCTTACTCCCGTGCATGTGGATGTTTCAGTTCTCATTTTACAACACCCCCAGGAAAGATTCAAAATCCTGAACTCCGCCCGACTATGCGCCAGATCTTTATCGGGAGCGGTTTTAAAGACCGGCCTTTCATGGCCTAATCTGCATAAAGCAGCAGGGAAAAGTGTTACTCCAGCCACCTGGGCCGTATTATATCTTGGCCCGGCCGAATCACTTGAGAATCAACCCATGCAAATATTGAACCGAAAAATGCAGCCCATTTCTCAAGATTGCCCTATCGACGGAATCATCGCGCTGGACGGTTCATGGAAGCAATCTAAGGCACTCTGGTGGCGAAACCCCTGGCTTCTCAAATTGAAACGCATTCAATTAAACCCCTCGCGCAGCTCTCTTAGAAGACAGGCCAAGGAGGCGGGCCTTTCCACGGCGGAAGCTTTGGCCATGGTCCTTGAAAACAAGGGCTATACCACGGCAGCTCAAAACCTTATGGACAACTACAACCGGTTTATTATAGAACCGAATCTCTGATTTCAGCAGCGGAATAAATCGAAAAAACCAAGGCAGGTAATTTGTCTGAAGATAAAAAGACCCGGTTGTTTATAATCACCAGGATCTATTCTTGAAGCCCCTCACTGGAGAAACATGGTGTTTCTCTCGAATAGCTCGTAAGTCCGCAGTACGGCATGAACTTACCACCCGAAGAAGAGTTCCCTGATATAATAGTGTCGGTTCAAGAATAGATAAAGATTATAAAACCAACCGGGTACGACTCTAATATAACAAAAAGTATTCCCTAATGCATTCACTTTCGGTCATTTCTTTAACCAAAACATACACTCTCTTTGAGAACAATTAGAATAACGGACCGTCTAGACATATATTTTACCTAAATGTATAAAAGGTCTGATTCAGGGGATGAAAATGAGTTCATTTATAGTTGAGGGGAAAAAGCCGCTTTCGGGAAGCATTCGGGTTTCCGGCAACAAAAACGAAGCTCTTCCTGTTATTGCCGCCTCGCTCTTGTGCGACAAACCGGTTCATCTGTCCAACATACCGGACATAGGAGATGTGCATAGTATGCTGAAGATCGCGCATGCTCTTGGGGCGTCGGTTTCATCGCTCAAACATGAGAAAGTGAAAATCGAGGCCGATGATGTTAAAACATCCTGTCTGCCGCTTGAATTATCGGCATCCATAAGAGGTTCAATTCTTTTTGCCTCATCACTGCTGGTGCGAACCGGAAAGGCCGTTCTCCCCCAGCCCGGAGGAGACACTATAGGTCGTCGCCGAATAGATACACATTTCCTGGTGTTCACGGCTCTTGGAGCCCGCCTTATCACCTCCCGTGAGCGGGTGGGGGATGCGGAGCAGCTGACCTATATACTGGAAGCTCCCGGCGGACTTACCGGTGGAGAAATATACCTTGATGAAGCCTCAGTTACCGCGACCGAAAACGCCCTTATCGCGGCTGCAGGCGCGAAAGGCAAAACCGTCATAGCAAACGCGGCATCCGAACCTCACGTTCAGGGCCTTTGCCGATTCCTTCAGAGCATAGGCGTTAAAATCGAGGGGATAGGTTCAAATCTGCTGACCATCTACGGATGTTCTCGGTTTTCATCAACTGAGCATCGCATAGGCTGTGATTATATAGAAGCGGGCTCCTTTATTGGAATGGCGGCGGCGACAAAATCGGAGATCACGATCACCGATGTCGATCCGGCTGTCATGCGAATGATACTGTTTCAGTTCGAGCGTCTGGGGATCAATACCGAGCCCGATTCCACCGGGCAACTGATCCATGTGCCCGCAAAGCAGAATTTGCACATACGTAAGGATCTTGGCGGGGCAATACCGCGCATAGAAGACAGCCCCTGGCCTGGGTTTCCGGCCGATCTGACATCGATAATGCTGGTTACGGCAACGCAGTGCCACGGAACCTGCCTGATCCACGAGAAGATGTTCGAAAGCAGGCTCTTTTTTGTAGACAAACTCATCAATATGGGAGCCCAGATCGTTCTCTGTGATCCCCATCGAGCAGTTGTAGTGGGAGCTACATCATTGTACGGAAACACGATTTCCTCTCCCGATATTCGTGCCGGAATGGCATTATTGATAGCGGCACTTGCCGCCGAGGGCAAAAGTGTTATCCAAAATATAAAGCAGATCGACCGAGGCTATTCGGCCATAGATAAACGACTAAAAGCACTCGGCGCCGGAATAACACGAGCCAATCATAAAGAAGCCAAATAATCGTATCACCACCATACTAAATCCGACAAAGCCTGAGAATCGACGATCAAAAAGAGAATCCGAAAAAAAACAATCTCGAAAAAAGTGTTTTTGTCGGAAAAAGGATCTAAGCAATCAGCAATCAAATAAACGGTTTTATGCACACAAACAAATTTCTCATCGGCCCAATTCTTCTGATTCCGTTTGCGCTTATACTTCTGGTAGTCGGTTGTGTCGCACCGGTTGGGCAGTTCTATCCCGATTCATATTTTTCAGAGGATAGAATTTATCAGAACAAGCCGATAGGGTTTCAGCTACGATTCAGCCGAAACTGGAATATTCAAACCGATCCTCAAGAGATGTGGGGAGCAGGAAGGGATCTGGCCGCTCAACTCAGAAAGAGAGGAGCCGAGCTTCTTTTCATCGGCGCGACGGTGGAACAGAATCAGGGTGTGAGGGCAATCGCCGCAAATCTTAACCTTCCCGATTCCGAGTATGCAGAGCAGATCAGGAAACTAAACTCTGATGATATCGAGCAGGATTTTGGGCTGACTGACATTTTCATTTCGGGTGAGCGGATGATTCGATGGGATTATGTTACCGGAGGTTTTCGTTTCGTGGAATTTTATTTCAAAGTAGACACATACAACATACGGATCGCATTCTGGAGTATGCCGTCGGTGTTCGATCGATTTGAACCGGTATATTTGGACATTATCAGCTCTTTATCATTAATTAACCGGCTGTAACACAAATGAATGCTCGCAATAGAATCAGAACTATTCTTTTCGGAACCGAAACACCCGGCGGGAAGATTTTTGACATATTTCTGATAATTGTGATACTGTGCAGCATAACGGTGGTCATGCTGGACAGTGTTAATTCAATCTCCGCCCGATGGGGGGCGGCTCTGAATTGGCTTGAATGGTTCTTCACTATTCTCTTTACGGTAGAATACATCTTACGTCTTTATTCGGCAAGGTATCGCCTGCGCTACGCGGCCAGTTTTTTCGGACTGGTTGATTTTGTAGCTGTCGCCCCGACCTATTTGGGACTTCTAATTCCCGGCACGCACTATATCCTGACGGTTCGGCTGCTTAGGCTACTTAGAATATTCAGGGTTCTGAAGCTTACCGCTTATGTAAAGGAGGTAAACCTTCTGACGGAAGCTTTACGCGCCAGCGGCAGGCGGATCGTCGTGTTCTTGTTTTTCGTACTTACCCTCGTTGTAATGCTTGGTGCGGCTATGTATGTTGTCGAAACACCACAGGCAGGCTTTACCAGCATCCCGCGCAGCGTCTACTGGGCGATTGTCACACTCACCACCGTAGGTTACGGAGACATCTCCCCCAAAACCGAACTGGGCCAAACCATTGCCGCTTTAATCATGATTATGGGCTACAGTCTGATTGTGGTACCCACCGGGTTCATATCCATTGCAGCCTCCATGGGTCGACAGGCGGACAAAGACGATCGCAAATGCCCGGCCTGCGGGTTGCAGGGGCACGATGCGGATGCGCGGTTTTGCAGAAGATGTGGTGCGAGGCTGTAGACTGTACCGGCGATGAGATCTAAAATCTTTCTGCATGTAAGCTTTCGAAGCATTTCGGCGGTGTTTTTTCGATAAACGAAATGCTGATGCAAGCCACAACAAGGCTTAACCTTGGCAAAGGCGATCTCCTGAAAGTTTTTTCGGCCGTCGAGACATTGAAATTTGCCAAGACCGCTTCTGCAAAACAAACTCGCACTAATTTCGTATTTTTGAATCATAATCAGGTAACGTGTACACTTTTTTTGGGCAAGTTATCCCGACAGCCCATACAATAAATGTGACATCGATCAATTTTTTTTCTATTTTTACCTGAATTTAAAGGCTTTTGTTTTCGGCCAGGGTGGCAGTTTTCTTTTATGACAAAAACAACACGGTACCTTCTCCTTTTCACAGTTCTACCGTTTCTTATCCTTATTGGCGCTTACTTTGCAACTCGTGCACTCTTTGAGTTCTATATCGATTCCGGAGCCGGCAAACTGCTCACCCTGGAAGAGCAGGGGGCACTTTCGCGAGAATACGGCTACGTCTGGCAGGAAATAAATACCAACAACGAAATGAGCCGAATATCCGGGTTTATAGACACCGTCACCGTATCCGACTCCTCGGACGTGAAAAAAAAAGTAAAAAGGCACGATTTCCCTTCCCTTGCCGCCGTTGAAAAGCTGAACGAATTAAAAAATCTCCGCAAGACGATTCGGATAAACGACCGCAACGGTATACCGCTGGCGCAAATCCAAACCACCCACACCTGCGTAGAGTTGGCAGAGCTCAACGACACACTCATACAGTCGCTTCTGCTGACCGAAGACCGGGACTTCCATACGCGCAAGAAAGCATATGATTACAACGCCCTCTTTCGCGCTACTCTCAACGCGGCCTTCAGGTCTCTTCGTACACTAAAACTCCACTACCCACGTGGAAGCAGCACCATCCACATGCAGGTCGCCCGCTTTCTGTTGCTTCAATACGACAGCAGAGGCTATGCTTATGTCGAGAAGACGGTTGCCCGCAAACTCAAGGAAATGAAACTGGCTCAGGCCCTTAAGATGACGTACTCGGACGATAGTATCCTCCGACTGTATGTCAACCATTGCGTATCGGCTGGTAACGGCATGCACGGCTATCACGACATAAGCAAGGGCCTTTTCGGAGTCGAGCCGGATTCTCTGGATGCGGCCCGAAGTCTTTACCTGGCAAGACTAGTTAAATGGAACCGCCAGGTACCCGAAAAAATCATATCACAGGTAAAACTCAGCCTTCCCGCTCTTGCCGCTCACTTCGGCTGGAACAAAGAAAAACAAAAGTCGATAATCGGAAAACTTGACACATTGACTTTCAACCGTCCCCCTGCGGTCATTCCAAAGCGCGGCTACATTTTGGATCTGGCCAATGAATACTGGCGCAGAATATGCGCGGCCAGGGGCATGAACGATTCGCTTCAATCAACCATGGATATCGCCGATCCGGAGAGCATAATCAGACGTTACGGTAATCTCACAATCGACCTGACAATCGATTATCGCCTGCAAAGATTACTTGAAAAGATCGTCCAAAAACGTGGATTTGGTTCCGACACCACCATACGCACCGATATACGCATAGGCAGTTTCGGCACCGATATACAGAGTAAAACACTCCCGCCGGATACCATACGCCTGATAACCGTGTACGATAAAGAGAACGCACCGGGCGCTCTTCCGGCATCGGCACGAAGGGTGTTGACAAAAGGCGATACGCTTATCAGCAACGTGCGATACAAAAGAAAGGACGCTAATACTGTACGGCGGTCGTGTTTTTTCTACAAACGCGACTCCCTCAGGGTCCAGGGACAGTATCACGCTTACGCTATGATGGATTCACGCACTCAGGAGCTTTTGGCATATTACTCAAAAGATCAGCTCGGAAGCAGACTACGATCCCTTCACGTTAACTTAAACCCAAACGGTTCCAGTGTCACAAAACCGCTGATATATGCTTTGGCATACGATCTGGGCATCTATGAGCCGACTCAAATGGAATCCGACGATAAGGAAGTGGGCGACAGCTGCGAGTGGGCACGAAGCTATCTTTACCAAAACGATACCCCCGCAGGCATGATTTACCACAATGTGCCCGAAGACAGCGGTTATTCGGTTCAGAACCACAATCGTACTTTCGACGGATACGACTTCTTATTCAATCACCTGTCGCACTCAAACAATATTATTGCCGTACAAACTATGTACAGGCTTGCAACCGATTTGTCCAGCGGCAAAAATGCCGGCCAATCGATAAAAGATCTCCTGAACCGGTTTGGAAAGAAAGAATACGCCAAACTCAAAACTATTACCGGCCCTCAAATATACAGCGCCCTGGTTGATGCGATGCGTGATACGGCAGACGCGATCAGAAAGCACTCCCGAAACTATTCGGTCGCGCTGGGCACTCTGGAATTGTCGCTTTACGAACAGATGCACCTGTTTAATATTCTTTACAATAACAAAGTTGCCGTTTCACCCCAAAAGCACCCTTCGCTTTTTATAAAGAGGATCAGATTCGGCGGCAAGCCCTTCGAATTTGTTGACAAGGATATCGAACATATTCAGGTTTTCAGCGACAGCGAGAGGCTTAAACCCGTTCACCTTGCTCTTCACAAACGACTGATTTCCAATCCGGCGGACGGATTAAGCAAATACGACCATTGCGGCGACCAGGGCGTTTTGAGCAACTACGCCAAAAGTGGCACCACGGATGATATTATCAGGCCTTTTGATGCAGACATCACAGACGACCGGCGTACCAATTACGGCCTGTGGAACGCGGTGCTGAGACTGCGTCTTAAAAGAGACGATCTTCGCAAAGCGGTCTTAGCCGATTCGTTGGCAAAAACTTATAAAAACCTCCATATTCGTTACGACTCGGTTGATGCGGCGCGGGACCTTGATGTGACGCTTGCCTGTTTTGGAGAATGCAACGAGCATTATACCGGCGCCCGGGATGGAAAAACTCTTCACGGCTATGTGTCCCGCGAGCTGCTTCATGCCTTTGGAATTGCCTGCGGTGAGGGTTTCTACGCCGGGTATGAGCAAAAGCTTATCGAGGAAACATCCGACAAAGATAAATATGCCGGTACTGATGAAGAATCTGATCTCTCATTTCTTTCACGCGCCCTGATCAAAATCAGAACCGGCGTGGGTTCGGAAGCAGAGCCGGGAGAGATCAAATTTGAAGAAGCACGATGGGGTACGGGAATCAGGCTTAAGGGCGAAAACTATCGAATGATGCTCAAGTTTGCCCAGTACATGGGTGATAATGCCCGATATTATCGAGATTTGATCAAGCAACTGAGAAAACCTGGGAATATTCAAGAGGCCGAAAGTATTATCACTCAAATCGATTCGATTAAGGTAAACAACCGCATCCTGATGCGCGATCTTGAGAAAGCATGCACTTCACTTCGAGAAAGCCTGAAGGACTTTGGTTCAAAAGAAGAATGACCACATTCGGAATGCAGTCATTCTGGAAATCAATCGGAATCACCTTATTAACCGCCGCTTTTTGCATCTTTTAACGCCTCAAGGGCCTCTTTAGCCTCCTGGTCGGAAAACTTTTCTCTTACTTCTTTGAAAATCTTGCTCTCTTCTTCCTCTATATGATGATGAATCAGTTCGGAGAGAACTTTCTGCTTTGCCGCCCAACGCTCATCCTGAGGATTCATCTCTTCGAGTTCATGCATGACAATGCGGGCGACGTGATGTTCATCTTCGGCTTCAAACGCGTCCTTTTTGGTCTCTTTATACTTCTCCATTATCGGATACAAACCCCGCTCCTCACCGCGCATATGGGGTACGATTTCGTTTCTCAGCTTCTCAAGCAAGTTATCCCGTGTCTTGATTGCCCCCTCGGATGTTTCTTTCATGCGGGCAAGGAGATCTTTTACCTCGGCATGATCATGCTTTAGAGCATCGAAAAGTTCCTGGTGCATTGAATATTCCTCCTGCGAAAACTGTTTTTGGAGTATAAAATCATCAACACAGGTGGGAATTTTGCAAAAACCGTACCCATCGGACAGGTTAATACAGATAGATAAAAACCGGTACCGCTCTCAATTGGTTGTAATCCGCCATGCTTGTTCTATAGTTTCTATAAAGGAGTAATTAAGCATGGGCTCGATAATGTGGGACGGAGATGCATTTATTGCACGAGAATCCA
>CAZPHU010000054.1:0-25234 GCA_964586285.1 uncultured Fibrobacterota bacterium
CTGACCTTGGCATTGCGAACGCCACGCTCTCCCAACTGAGCTACAGCCCCGATTCAATTTAAAATATATCTGTTCCTAAACCGGGGCAAGCAACAAAATATCTAGAGAAAAACGATGAATATCGGGGCATTTGTTTCAAATCTGGTGGACCATTCGTGTGCGGTTAGAGTTGACAAAGATTCTCAATTACCGTACCATCAATAGAAACTTTGTTCATCTCATTTAAGAAAACAAGTATGCACAAATCCGAACTGAACTGGGAAATATATCAAAGAGTCTATAGACTTGCGGTTAAAAACGTCGATCCGCAACGGATTGCCGCAACCTTGAATCTGTCCTTGAAAACGGTTCAAAATGTCATCTATCGCATTCATTCGGCAAAAAAAAACCTGAAAAATGATCACCCCACAGCTTCAATCGAGCAAAAGGGGACCTATCTGGACCTCTATGTTCTTCCAAAAACGAGATACGTCGTGTTGGATCTAAGCGGCTGGGTAACCCAAGAGCACGTCTTGCGATTGAGGGAAGAAATTGAAAAGATCAAGAATTCCGATTGGAAAACGGTTGCCGTATTGATGGCGGAGGTAAAGGAAATTGATCAAGCTGCGCTGGACATCATAATTGAATTTCATAACCAGTACGATGCAAAAGGACGCTTTGTGGCTATCCTCGATCCATCCCAGGATATCGAGCCGTTTATCGCTCAGAACGGCGTTGAAGATAAGATACCCATTTTCGGAACCGAAAAAACATTTGAAGACAAGGCATTTGCCTCCAGAAACCAATCCTTTCCTCCTCGCCGAAGGTGAAGCTGATTTATCTACCCCCGGGCAGCTGCAGCACCTATTTTATAGGCTATGGCATATTTGGGAGTTGGCTATTGCGGCCCGAAAGACGATTCTTTTCTACGTCACTTTGTAAAAAAACACGAAAGCTGGCTCAAGGGTGACCGCATTCCTCGGTTCTTTGGCGATGATTTTGTCGTGTTGTACGATTCAAATACAGCTCGTGAATTCGTAAACAAGTGCAAAGCAGAAGCACCGGTAAATTCCATAGTAGTTTATCCAATGGGCAAACCATATCAGGAATAGTTTACGATGGTGCAGTTTGGCGAATCGATCAAACCCTACGAAGTACTTGAACTTCTTTCCCGCTCTCTTCCCTACTACACAAGTTCCTGGAAATCGTTCGATCACGTTCTTGGCTACTTTGGGCGTACCGATCCCGAGACTTTCAACATGCGAAATATCGGCTCATCTTCCCCGGTTATCGAATATGTGATCCGGCCGCACCTTCATATTCTTGTGATCATTTCCGCGTATCTGCATGCAAATTATTTCCCGTCGGACTTCCCTCTTGGGCGCGAGCAGGCAAAGGAATACGTAAATAAAGGGTTGGACTGGGCATGCGCGACACACCTGAGCGGAAACCTGGATGTGGAAACCTTCCTGGATAGAAAAAGATGGGGCGAAAACTGGCGAAGCGGTCTCTGGGCATCGCTTTTATCTTTGGCCGCTTTTCTGGCCAAAGATTTCCTATCATCCGAGCTGCTTGAGAAAGTCAATAGAGTGCTTGCTTTTGAGGCGGACCGATTCATCGATGTATTGCCGCCAAGCGGGTGTGAAACCGATACGAAAATCGAAGAAAACGCACAGGATACTTTGGTGATGGCTTGGGCTGTAAACACCCTTCCCGATCACGCTAATTTAAAGAAATGGGAACGAACCCTCGCAATATGGGCCGTAAATATCGCCTCGAGCATTGAAGATACCGCCGATCACACGAATTACCTGGACAAATCCGTCAAACATTGGATATCCGCCCAAACTCTTTTCCCCGATATGACTGCTGAAAACCACGGCTTTTTTAATCCCGAAATCTTCTCCTACGGCACATGGGTGGTTTTAGCCATGGCCGCTTATCGATTGCACGGGAAGAAGGAGCCGGTTTTTTTACACCGTAAAAATCATCAAAAGACATTCGATGCACTTTTGCGCTTCTGTCTCCCAAATGGGATAATATACGCCCCTGGAAGTAATGATTTGCCGCTTTTTTTTCCCAGACCTTTTGCTCTGGCATGGGGATTGTGGAATAACGATCCAAGAGCGGTTAGAATGACAACTAAACTGCTAAACCGACTCGACAGGCAAACATTTTCTTCTCAATTAGATTCCAAATCCCCCTGGGTCGGCGGGTTTTCGGGCAGTAAGGATGGATGGGAGCTTCTTTTTCAGAGCCAGGTCGGTTTCGAACTCGCCCTTCTGGCCATCCTTCCCTTTCCCAACGAGCGGCGATTTTACAGCCTTGGTCAGATTGAGAGCACGGTGGATACACGCCATATCTACCCATACGTAGAGGTCTGCTATAGAAGAAATACACGAACCACCAGAAGCATGTCCTGGAAGGCGCTGGGAAGGCATCCTGTAGTAGGGATGTCTATTCACTCCCGCCCCGAACTTCTCTGCCCATCCAGGGCCGGTATGCTGGGAATACCCAGAGTAAGCGATAATCCGATCAAAAGCTGGGAAGTTGCCTTTCATCACGATCATTTTCAAAAAGACGGGTTTGATACTTTTGGTCGCATCCATTACAACGACATGAACGGGAAAAAAATCATGCGCAGGGAAGTGCGCATCATTACCTGGGGAGAGGACGGGCTTATTGTTCTGGATAGGTTAATAGCGGAAACCAATCTTATCTTTTCGGAACAGTACCTTTCACCCGTACATTTGGTTAACGATCGATGGACAAATTTTCATCTCGACCTCGCCAGCGGCTCACTTAAAGAAAGAATAGATGCGAACAATACTAAAGGGCGCATCTTAAGCTGCCCATCATTCTGGGCATGCATCGAATCTTCCCTTATGTTTCAGTTTGTATGGGGAGCACAAAAAGGTTTGACCTACATTCCGGCAAATAAGCCTAATGCACCCGCATATTGGAAAAACTGCCGGCTGGATATGCTTGCGATCCGTGCCGATACCCAGCAGTGCATCAGGGATTCGATACCTTACGAGGTCGGTTTTTACCTTGGAACCGGCAAAAGCCCCCGGCCGTTTAAAGCAGCCGGCGACGGCGGAGACTTTTTCAGCGGTTTAGTTATCATGGATGGGAAAACGACCGTAGGACTGAATTGAAAGCGAAAGGCAGCAGGCAAAAAAAGACTGCCGCCCTTAATTCTTCCCCGTTTTATATTTCATACCTTGAAATCACCTGCCGATAACAGAACTTACCCTCTAGAAACAGGAGATATATTCATGTCATCCTCTACTCTTGACAAAATTTTGCAGGACATTAAACAGGCAATGAAAGATCGGGAGCAGGACAAACTCCTCGCGCTTAGAACTTTGCACTCCGAAATCAAGAATCTCCAGATAAACGAACGCCGCGAACTTTCTGATGCCGATATCGGAGCCGTAATTACCAAGGCGGTCAAGCAGCGAAACGACTCGATCGATCAGTTCAGGAAAGCCGGCCGTGATGATTTGGCGCAGAAGGAAGAGTTTCAGATAAATCTGTACAAGCAGTATCTACCCAAACAGCTGGAAAAAGACCAGATAGAAAAACTCGTGGATGAAGCGATTGCGGAAACCGGTGCGACCGGAAAAAAGGATATGGGTGCAGTCATGAAAGAACTTATGCCCAAAGTTAAGGGGCGTGCGGACGGTAAGCTGGTCAGTTCAATAGTTAACACCAAACTATCCTGATGCGGCAATCCCAAAACTGCTCCCCAGCCTTCAGAACCGTGGTGCCTGTTGCCTCAAACAAGCGCCGCATCTCTCATGGTTCGTCTATTCTAAGCATCGGATCCTGCTTCGCCGAAAACATCGGCTCCAGGCTGACTGACTATCGCCTTGAGCCGCTTCGTAACCCAACGGGTGTAGTTTACAATCCGCTGTCTATAGCGGGCAACCTCAGACGATTTCTTAAGGCTGCATTGTATACCCCCGATGATATATTCGAGTACAACGATTGCTGGAGATGCTTTGATTTTCATACCAGCTTTACCGCACAGACGATGAGTGAGCTTCTTCGGGATATAAACGGCATAGTTTCTTATACCCACCATTTTCTTAATTCGTTGGATTCGCTTATTATCACCCTTGGTACCGCATATGGGTACTTCCTGGCGGGAACAGATAAGATTGTATCCAACTGCCATCGCTTACCTGCCGAGCGCTTCGAACGTCGTCTCATATCGGTGGAGAGCGCAACCGATCAATTGTCCGAAATACTTGAGTATCTCTATTTCCTTCGCCCCTCGCTCAATGTGGTAATGACGGTAAGCCCCGTTCGCCACCTGCGGGATGATCCTCACCAAAACAGCATCAGTAAGGCTCACCTGATCTGCACCGCTGCAAAAATTAAGGAAAGGTTTGGCGATCGTGTGTATTATTTTCCCGCTTACGAGATTATGATGGATGAACTTCGTGAT
Source organism: uncultured Fibrobacterota bacterium (assembly GCA_964586285.1). Classification (GTDB taxonomy): domain Bacteria; phylum Fibrobacterota; class Chitinivibrionia; order Chitinivibrionales; family CAYFVL01; genus CAZPHU01. The sequence continues at coordinate 4,436 of CAZPHU010000054.1, forward strand.
TACCGCTTCTATGATGATGATATGGCTCATCCCTCCGCTCTTGCAGTTGAATACATTTGGCAACAATTTTGTCGCGCATGCCTTAGCGAACAAGCTCAAAAGTTTATCACCGATTATGAGCCGATTCGCAATGCACGAACTCATCGAATCCAGGATTCGGCCTCCCCTCAGACACATAAATTTGCACAAAAGATGCTTCACCGTATAGATTCTCTCCAAAACAACTATCCAGACGTGAAACTAAGCAACGATCGCGACTATTTTGACTCTTTGCTATGAGTACACTTATTTATCATGGCGGGGCACTGGGTGATTTCATCACGACTCTTCCGATGATAAGTCGATGGCGTACTCGTCATCCTAAGGAAAGCATCTGTTTGTTGACCGGAAAAAGACATGCAAAGCTTGCTATGCAGGCGCGACTTGCAGATAGCTGGTGGGATATCGACTCCGCCGAAACGGCATCCCTTTTTTCCGAGCGGCCTAAATCACATATCAGTCGAAAACTGGCGATGTTCGATTATGCATTTATTTTTGCTTCTCCAGATTCGCCGGTCATTTCTAATGTTCAGGCGGCGGGAGTGAAGTCGATTTTTTCTCAACCTCCTTTCCCTGCCGATCGGACGAATGTTGTCGATTACCACCTGAGACTTCTTCCATTTGAACCAAATCCTGATCTTCCTCATATTTTGCTGCACGGTATCATAAAGCCGGAAGATATTATCAGGGATAAGGGGGTTATACTGCATCCCGGTTCAGGAAGTGATCGCAAAAACTGGCCCGAGGCTAATTTCCTTAAACTTGCCGATCATCTGCGAGACAGAGACATCACATTTTCCTGGCTTCTGGGACCGGCTGAGCAATACTTTCGCATTCCCTCAAGGGATTCGGTTATTCGAGAAGACTCTCTGGTGAAGCTTGCGGGCCTTCTATCCGGAGCATCCGTTTTCGTGGGGAATGACTCGGGCATTTCTCATCTTTGCGCTTCCCTGGGGGTACGCTCAATAGTTCTGTTTGGCCCCTCCGATTCGGCCGTATGGGCTCCCCGGGGAGAGCACGTGTCAATTATTCGGGGTCTTTGCGATCGCGCTCCCTGCCATCCGGGCGATAGACCAAAGGAGTGCGATGGGCGGTGCATGAAATCGATACCGATAGAGCCGGTCTTGAAATCAGTAGTAACCGAAATGGGAAAGTGAATCGTTGGTTCCAAAACTCGATTCTTCGGAAATTTCTTTGGAACGGAAGAAACGATCTCAATAACACAGTCCGAAGACGTAATATCTTTCTTTGCAGCTTAAATGAACCGATATCCTGCTTAAAAAGTTTGAAAAGCGGTTTATTCATTATTATTTAGAGAGAAAATGCCGCAAAAACTATTTTACCTTAGCTTTGATTACAATCGAACAAACAACTTAGGAGTAACACATGGCCTCGAAAATCGACCTTTTTGCCGAATTACCGCATTATGTAGCGGATATGAGTCTTGCCGAGTGGGGACGAAAGGAAATAGAAATGGCGGAACATGAAATGCCCGGCCTTATGGCTATTCGGGAGAAGCATTCCGCCGACAAGCCTCTTGCGGGTGCCAGAATCACCGGATCGCTGCACATGACTATTCAGACGGCGGTATTAATCGAGACACTGACGGCTTTGGGAGCCGAGGTACGCTGGGCATCATGTAACATTTTCTCCACCCAGGATCATGCTGCGGCTGCGATCGCAAAAACCGGAGTGCCTGTATTTGCCTGGAAAGGTGAGAGCATCGCGGATTACTGGGCCTGCACATTTCAGGCGCTCTCTTTTCCCGGCGGCAAAGGACCGAATCTGATCGTCGATGATGGTGGGGATGCTACTCTGTTGATGCATCTTGGGTATAAAGCCGAAAAAGATCCTTCCGTGCTTGAAGTTCCCCTCGAATCGGAAGATGAAACCGAGCTGTTCGGATTGATTAAAAGAGTGATCAACGAAAAAGACAATCTTTTTGCTCAATGGGCAAAGGACTGGAAAGGTGTTTCGGAAGAGACCACCACCGGTGTACACCGTCTATATCAGATGATGAAAAGAAAAGAGCTGCTGGTGCCCGCCTTTAACGTAAACGATTCGGTTACCAAATCAAAGTTTGACAACCTTTACGGCTGTCGTGAATCGCTTGCCGACGGGATCAAGCGAGCCACGGATGTCATGGTAGCCGGTAAGAACGTGGTGGTATGCGGGTATGGTGATGTCGGTAAAGGTTGTGCACAGTCGATGCGTGGATTCGGAGCGCGAGTACTCATTACCGAGATAGATCCTATCTGCGCGCTTCAGGCATTGATGGAAGGTTTTGAGGTTACCACAATGGAAGATGCTTTGGCTGAGGGCGATATCTATGTGACCGCCACCGGAAATAAAGATGTGATAACAGCCGACCATATGTCCAGGATGAAAAATCAGGCCATCGTATGTAACATCGGTCATTTTGACAGTGAGATTCAGGTAGCACGGCTTAATTCATTGCCCGATGTTAAAAAAGAAGAAATCAAACCTCAGGTCGACCGATATACATTCAAAAACGGAAATCAGATTTTCCTTCTGGCTGAAGGGCGTCTGGTAAATCTTGGATGCGCGACGGGCCACCCCTCGTTTGTGATGTCCAATTCGTTTTCCAATCAGGTGCTTGCACAGCTGGATCTGTGGAAAAGCGATTATGAGGTTGATGTTTACCGACTGCCGAAAAACCTCGATGAAGAGGTTGCCCGTCTTCACGTAGAGAAACTCGGCGGTAAACTTACCAAGCTTTCCAGAGAGCAGGCCGATTATATCGGTGTGCCGCAGGAAGGCCCATTTAAGCCCGAGCATTACAGATACTAAGGATTTAAAGTAATCCGGATGAAATGTCGACTTCGTCATTTTTAGGCGAATCGACATTTCACCCTATAATATCAGCGTATGAAGCCTAAACCGGATTTTTTATCCGCATCTTTATCCTTTTCCATATACTCCCAAATAGTTGTCGTTTCAGACTGCAGTGTCTATTCCGATGATAAAAAAAGAGAATGGAAGCAAGGAAATAACAACTCATGCCCGTTGGGCACCACTTAAGGTGCACAATTGGTTTTGAATTTACAGATACTTAGAAACCAGACAACGTAACCGTTGAATTTAAAAGAGAGGTGTGCATGGCTCACTGCGTTGTTGCCGAAGCAGAGAAAATTCTGGATGAAAAATTCCCCGTTCTTAATAAAGGCTTTGTCCGACTTGTAGATTATATGGGAAGTGATGAGAGGATTGTTCAATCGGCTCGTGTGTCTTACGGTAGGGGTACTAAGACATATCGAGAGGATAAAGGACTGATCAACTATCTTCTGCGAAACGATCACACCTCCCCTTTTGAACAGGTGGTTTTCACATTTCATATCAAGCTTCCAATTTTCGTTGCCCGTCAATGGATTCGTCACCGTACCGCGCGAGTAAACGAAATTTCCGGTCGCTACAGTGTCATGCAATCCGAGTTCTATGTCCCGGAAAAAGAAGATATCGCCTTCCAAAGTACCGACAACAAACAGGGACGTGCTGTGGATGCCCTACCTGTTTCTCTTCAAGAAAAAGTTCTCAAAATCCTGACTGACGAACAAAAAACCATTTATGAAAACTATGAGAAACTGCTTGATGAGGGTATTGCGCGCGAGCTTGCCAGAGTAAACCTGCCTCTTAGCCTCTACACCGAATGGTACTGGCAGATAGATCTTCATAATCTTTTCCATTTCCTTCGACTTCGGCTCGATCCGCACGCCCAGAAGGAGATCAGAGTTTACGCCGAAGCCGTTTATGATATCGCCAAAAAAGTTTGTCCGGTTGCCTGTGAAGCTTTTGAAAACCACATAAAAGAAGGCGTGCGCTTATCCGGAGATGAGATGGAAGCGATAAGAAATCTTATAAAAGGTGAACAGATTAAGCTTGATGGTCGCTCTTACGAACAGTTTGTCCAGAAATTGGGTTTTGACCCGAAGAAAATATAAGTATGCAATCCAGTACCATCCTAGATTTAATAGGTAACACTCCCCTAATCTGCCTGCGTGATGAGCCCATTGTTGCAAAGGCCGAGTTTCTCAACCCAGGGGGCAGTATAAAGGACCGGGTAGCGCTCTCGATGATCGAGGCCGCGCAGCGTGACGGTTTGCTGCGTCCCGGTATGAAGATTGTCGAGCCGACCTCGGGTAACACGGGAATCGGCGTGACCATGGTGGGAGTAGCAAAAGGCTACGATGTTACAATCGTTATGCCTGAAGGAATGAGCCGCGAACGGAAAAACATTATAAAAGTCCTGGGGGGACACCTGGTTGAGACGCCCGACGCGCTTGGGGTTGAGGGAGCAGTACGAAAAGCCGAGGAGCTTGCGGCAACACTCGGGGCTTTCATGCCTCAGCAGTTTAAAAATCCACACAATCCCCGGGCACACTACGAATTTACCGCCCCTGAGCTTTGGCGTCAGACAAGCGGCAAGGTAGATGCCTTTATCGCGGGGGTTGGAAGCGGAGGTACAATTCAGGGCATCGGCAAGTTTCTGAAAGAACACAGCCCCGACACAAAAATCTACGCAGTTGAACCGGCAAACGTCTCAGCTCTTCTGGGCCATGAACCCGGCCTGCATCAGATTCAGGGAATTGGGGACGGGTTTATCCCTGACATCCTCGATGTAGCGCTTATCGATGAGGTTATCGAGGTTACCGACGAGAATGCAATAGAGACAACCCGACAGCTGGCACGATCCAATTCACTTCTGGTGGGAACATCATCCGGAGCAAATATCTGGGCGGCTCGACGAATCGCCCAAGAGCATCCCGATTGGCGCATCGTGACCATTTTGGCGGACAGGGCGGAGAGATACTTCAGCACTGGACTGCTGTAAAGTCTTATCGCCTTACTTTTGATCGCTCAGGGTGCATGTACTTTTCCGGCGGTTGAATAAATCGGGAGTAGTCCTCCATCATGTCTAAAAGGTCGTTGGTGTAAAGAGCCCTGTGCTCGGCCAGTTCAACGCGAAGCTCACCAGGGGAGTAAACGGCCAGGCCGCTACTCTCACCATCAACGAATTTGACATGCCCGTTGTAATATCCTACATAGGTAGCCACGTTAAGCGGCAGCTCTATAACACCACCTTGGCCGGAAGTTCTACGAGATATCCAGAAGTTGCGGATGTCGATAGGTCTCAGTATGCCAATTATTTCCAGGTGCATCTGATCGACTGCCCTCTCGTATTCGCGGTCACGAAGGATAACCGCCGGAAACCCCAGCTCCTCCGCGCATTCACGAATCATCGCCGTGTCAAATTCGGCTCCCTCTGGAACATGCCCCTCAATAGACTTGTCCCATAAACCCGCGTTCTCTCCCTTGGAACCGCTTCGTTTCTGAAGGTATATCCGTCCGTCGGTGTTCATAAGCAATAGACGAACATGTCTGATCTGGGTAGAGATAAAGCCGTTTTCAGAATACTGTAGCCTGCAATCGCTGTAGTACTCTTCACGGCTCTTTGTGTATAGATAATTACCGTACCTGTCATAGACCTCCAAGTATTCGGCCATGCCTTATCCTTTTTAGGAGCAATTAGTTGGTCTTTGACACTTGCTTTAGTGAATCGGATTCAGAGGAAAATGCAACCAAATAGTCGGCAATCTCCGGTGCCCTTGTAAAAACCATACTGTGCGTACCACCGTCGATCACTTTCAGAGTGCCGTCAGAGAAGAAACCGATAGTTTCCCTGGCCTTCTCGACCGAAAACAGACGGTCCTGGCTTCCCATCAGAAGTAAAACGGGTATATCTACCCCCTTTGCGTCTGCGACCGCATTGTAGTCACCAAGAGATGCACTTATCTGACGGTAGTAGGAGGGGTGCTTGATCCTTAAGATATCCTTTACACTCGGCTTCAGAGAATCGGAAACGTAATTGCCGGCGGTTCGATTGTAAAGCTGCTCTACAAACCAGTAAATCTTGTAATCGGGCTGATGAGAAAGCCACTCAGTCATCTCATTTCGCACCTCCGACTGCTCGGAAATTGCAATGGAGGCGAGGACCAGATCTCGGATATGCAGGTCTTTTCTCAGAGCAGCCAGACGGAGCGCAAGACCGCCGCCGAAACTTACTCCCATGAGTCGGAAGTCGGCTATTTTTTTCTGATCGATAAAATCGCTTATTACGCGGATGAAATCGTCATAGTCACCGGTATACCAGGGGCTTTGCTCCGGAAGATCATATGCTACCAACTCGTATTCATAGGATAATTCATCAAGATGCAAGAATGTTCTTCCATCAAGATTCAACCCGTGAAGAAACAGATAAACCGGAGCGTCTTCTTTCTGACTTTGATAATGATAGAAACGATGAGTAAATGAACTGTCGGATGAGGGTATTTGCTCATAGGTCCATCCATTGAGATCGATGCCCTGATTTTTTTCCTCCATGGCGGCAATTCCCGCTACTTTCTCCCGATACTCTTCTTCGGGAACAAATGCAGACCAGATTCTAAGCATTAAAACGAAAGCGCCTAAAGCGATTGCACGAAACATGATGATTTCCTTCCCGACTCTGAAAAACAACTACCACCGAAAGATAACTCAAATATTGTGCCTATTAGACGGATGACGAAAAGGTATTTTTCACAACTATGATAAATAAAGATCTTGAGAATAATACAAACATGACGAATCACGAAACTCCCGAACTGTTGGCGCCTGCGGGGTCACAGGAGAGTTTTCATGCGGCTGTCCAAGCCGGTGCGAATGCTGTCTATCTTGGCGTAGATCAATTGAATGCAAGGCTCAGGGCTAAGAATTTTACGCTGCAAACTCTCTCCTATCTTGTTCCTTATGCGCATCGTAAAGGTGTAAAAATTCACGTGACGCTCAATACGCTGGTCAAACAGGCGGAGATGCAAAGTGCGTTGCAGGTTGTCGGCCAACTAAGCGAAATAGGCATAGATGCAATAATTGTACAGGATATTGGATTCGCGACACTTATTTCGAGACACTACCCGAGACTTGAAATACATGGAAGCACTCAGATGGCGATCCATAACAGCGCCGGTGCTCTGGCGGTTCAAAACCTGGGGCTTAAAAGAGCTATTCTTGCCCGGGAGCTTTCACTCGAAGAGATCAGGCTCATACAGGAAAACACCTCCATCGACCTTGAATTATTCGTTCATGGGGCTCTTTGCTACTGTTTTTCAGGCATATGCCTGGCCAGCAGCTATTTGGGCGGGTTTAGCGGTAATCGGGGACGATGTACGCAGGTGTGCCGTCGCCGGTTTTCCAGCGGTAGACAAAGCGGCTTTTACTTCTCTCCACGCGATTTCTCCGCGCTCGACTATGTACGTGAACTCACTCGAATGCGCATAGCAAGCTTCAAAATCGAGGGACGAATGCGAAGCGCCGAGTATGTGCATACGGTGGTGTCGGCGTTCAGGAAGATTCTGGACGATCCGGGGAAGATTGAAGAAGCGCGCGAGATGCTTAAATATGATTTTGGTCGTGAAAAAACAAACCTGTTTCTTTCCGGGGTACAGAATAGCGATTTGATAACCACGGACAGCCCCTCGGGTACCGGACTCTTTCTGGGAACAGTATACGACTGTCAGGCACAGTCGCTTTCATTCAAAACGGATGAGAAGCTTGAGCCTGGTGATCGTATCAGGGTTCATGGTCGTGAGGGCTTTGAGGGAAAGGCTGGTCGTGTTCAGACTGTTGAAATTAAAAATGACTTTAAGACTACTGTTACTCTGTCCGAGTCTCCATCCGCCGGAAAAGGTGATTTGGTCTACCTTGTAAGCAGAAAACTTAATAAGTCTTCATCATGGAACCGTAAAAAGGTTCCGGTTCATCCGGCAAGATACAGTAAACACCCCAAAAACGTAACCGGAGTGATGAGGATATATGAAAAAAACAGGTTCAAAACCGGCCAACCTAAAAAGGAGACCCTGGGTGTCCGTGTCGATCAGCACCAGATGCTTTACATGCTAAACAAAGACGACATAGACTTTCTTCAGTTCGCCGGAACACTTTCGGATTGTAGAAGACTTTTGCAGGACAACCATCTTTTGAACCGATGGCGTTCGCAGCTCAGCATTGTAGTGCCTCCCTATGTTTCGGAATATGACATCCCCAAATGGAACCAGCTGCTTAATCAGTTCTCATCCGCGGGTATAAGCCGGGGAGTTGCGTCTCAGTTCGGTCAAAAGAACCTGTTTCCTCACAACTGGAGTGTTACCGCCGATTACACGGTCTGGACCACCAATCGGATTACGCAATATGTTTTGGGTGAAGTTGGGTATGACGGATTCTGTTATTCTCCCGAGGATGATTATGTAAATATCAGGGCAACCGCTCATCGGGCCGGTACGATGCTTTTGTTCGGCTACATTCCTCTTTTTGTATCTCGAATCGCTCCCGGAATCGAGCCGGGTAATCTTTTAACCGATCCGAAACAGGAATCATTCATAACCGCCCGAAAGGGTGAGCTGTTCTATCTACTGGGCAAGAAACCTCTCGGACTTACTCACAGACGTAAACAGCTTTCACAAGCCGGAATCACCAGCTTCCTGCTTGACTTTAGTTTCATACCGCCGCGCAAAAACCAGCTAAAGAAGATCATTCAATCATGCAAATCGATGGAGTGCATTCCAAACACCACGCTTTTTAATCATAAAGCCGGGTTGAAATAGTCGGGAAAAAATGTGATGATTGAAATAGTGGTATTCTTTTTGCCGTCCTTTGGTGTCGGAGGCATTATATGATGAGAGATACTCGATTAAACCGGTTGATAGTTATGAATGGATCATTTATTTTCTACCCCTAGCCGGCGTACGAGAGCAAACGTACGATCGGCCATTTTTATGTGGACTCTAATTAGTACTTCCGTAAATAATGGAGATTTAGATAATGGCGCTAAATCCGCAAGCTGCCGAATTAAACCAACAGATTCAGGAAAGCAACCCACACGTTTTTTCTCTGCTCTCAGATAAGGGCAAAACCATTTTTTTCCCAAAGAGAGGCATCCTGGGGCAGACTGCCGAAGCGAAAACATGCAAGATAAACGCTACAATCGGCAGCGCAAAAGAAGAGGACGGGACAACCATGTGCTTTGATACGCTTGCCGGAAAAGTAAACCTTTCTCCCGAAGGAGTTTTTCCATACGCCCCAAGTTACGGCAGACTTGATCTGAGACAAAAATGGTATGAGATGCTCTACAGCAAGAATCCCGGTTTGAAAGAAAAGAAAACCTCTGTTCCGGTGGTTTGCAGCGCCCTGACTCACGGACTGTCAATGGGCGGATACCTTTTCTGCAATCCCGGCGACAAAATCATCCTGCCTTTGCTGTTTTGGGAAAACTACCGCATGGTATTTGAACAGGCATACGGAGCGGAGCTTCAAACATTCAACACCTTTACTACACAGGGCGGCTTCGATTGTGAAGCGATGAGACAGGCGCTTATGGAGGGTGAGGTAGGAAAAAGAATTCTGCTGCTTAACTTCCCAAATAACCCAACCGGCTATACTCCTACTCTTAAAGAGGTCGCCGACATCAAGCAGATTATACTCGAAGCCGCACGGGCGGGTAACGAAATCGTGGTGTTTGTGGATGACGCCTACTTTGGTCTGGTTTATGAACAGGGGGTTACCACCGAATCGATTTTCGCGGAGCTTTGCGACCTAGACAAAAGAGTGCTGGCTGTCAAATTCGACGGAGCGACCAAGGAAGATTATGTATGGGGATTCAGAATCGGCTTTGTTACGTTTGGCTGCGCGGACTCTTCCGAAGCTCTCTATACAGCTCTTGAACATAAGCTGTCCGGCGCGATACGGGGCAACATAAGTAACTCTTCACATCTGGGACAATCATTGCTCTTGTCCACGTTTAACGATCCAAACTATCATAATGAAAAACAACGCAAGTTCAACCTGCTTAAGAAACGCTACGACAGTATTCGCCAACTCTTGAAAAATCATCCCGAATACGAGGAATACTTTTCTACCCTGCCGTTTAATTCAGGTTATTTCATGTGTATTAAACCGCATGGAATAGGCGCCGAAGAGCTTCGCCGAAAGCTTCTGAGCGATTTCAGTACAGGAGTGATAGCTCAAAAAGGCGTGATTCGTATAGCGTTCTCTTCGACACCGACACATATACTCGAGGAACTCTTCTACAACATTTACAAGGCGGCAAAAAGCCTGCGCGATACCAAATCTAATAATGAGTGACAAAATCCCAATCCATCTGGGCGGCATCATATTCGATCTGGACGGAACTTTGTACCATATGAAATGGTATTTCAAGCCGATCTTCACGATTATGCTATTGCCTCAAAGCCTGCTTCTACCCCGGTACATGAGTTTACGAAAAAAATATGCCGGAAAGGAACACGACAGCGGTGCGAGTCTGCTTACCGCTCTTGCCGAGGACCTGGCGATTCTAAACGGACGGGGAAATTCAAAGCAGATGCATCAGTGGATCAATCAAAAATTCTACAGGGCGTTTCAAAACACCATGCCCTTTTTAAGGGGGAGTCGTCCGGGATTGAATAATCTGCTAAAGAGGCTTGGCGAAAAAGGGATCAAACTGGGCGTGCTTTCCGACTTCGATCGTGTGTCACAGAGGCTCAGGGGATTGGGAATAGCCCCTGAGTTGTTCGATACAATCTCCTCAAGCGAATCATCCGGATGCCTTAAACCCTCTCCCAGAGGTTTCCTTTCCATAGCCGAGAAGTGGCAGACAGCTCCTTCGAGGATCCTGGTGATCGGAGACAGGGCCGACACCGACGGGCTGGGGGCAAAAAACGCCGGCATGCACTTCATCAGAATCTCCGATTCTCTCTTCAAAAAACCACAAGCACTCTCCTGGAAACAGATCAGAGCACTGCTTGAGTCACATATAGCCTGAGCGCTATATGGCTGTTAGATTTTAATTCCTCCACAAAACTTTCGGTTTCATAGGCATCCTACTATTTTAGAGTATATCATCCATTCTAAAACAGGAGAACACTATGACCGCAAAAGTTGTCGACGCCAGAGGAATGGTTTGTCCCAAGCCGCTGATAATGACCAAAAAAGCACTCAATGAACTGGCGCTAAATGAGTCGATGGTGGTTTGGATAGACAATGAGACATCCAAACTGAATGTCCAACGTTTCCTCGAAGACAATCATATGGATACGCTCGTCAATGAGAAGGAAGGATATTTCGAGCTTCATGTAACCAAACGGGAGTCCAGCCTTACACACCCCGACGCCCAGAGTTACTGCCAGCCTTCGACACAGGCGAAAAAGCCGCATGTTGTTGCGATCAGCAGCAATATAATGGGCTCTGGTGATCACGATCTGGGGGAAATCCTGATAAAAGCGTTTATCAACACGATCCGTGAAGTGAGCCCTCTGCCCTCGTCGATTATTTTCTACAACAGGGGAATATTTCTTGCTTTAGAAAATTCTCCGGTCCATGATTCTCTAATAGAGTTACACCAAAAGGGAGTCGAAATCCTAGTGTGCGGCACTTGCGCGGACTACTTCGATAAAAAATCGAGCGTGAAGATTGGAACCATCTCAAACATGTATACGATTATCGAGAGATTAACCCAAGCCGGTCATGTGATCAAACCCTGATAGCCCTTAAGCTTATGAATACATATTTTGACAACGCCGCCACCTCTTTTCCCAAACCCCCTGCGGTGGCACAGGCAATGAGCCGCTATTTGAATGAGATCGGCGGTCCGTACGGTCGAAGCGCCTATCCGCGAGCACTGACCGTGGCGAAAGTTGTGGAGGAGGTTCGTGAACGGCTGAGTACGATTCTGCACACCAGCAACGGAGACGGAATCGTTTTTACCTTCAACGCGACCCATGCGGTGAATATAGTGCTAAACAGCGTGCTGCATCCCGGCGCTCATGTGCTTGTTTCGCCGCTGGAGCATAACGCGGTTACCCGCCCCCTCCAAAAGCTGCATCATCACAGAGGGATAATCTGGGATGTTCTGCCACACGAGTCGGACGGGAAAATAATCCCTGCGAAAATACCAGAAAAACTGTCCAGACAAACTGCTCTGGTGGTAGTAAATCATCAAAGCAACGTAAACGGGCTCATACAGCCTGTAAAGGAGATAAAAGAAAGGATCGGGAACATACCGCTTCTTGTGGATGCGGCACAATCTCTGGGATCAATCCCGGTGAAAGCCGACAGTTGGGATATCGACTTTGTCGCCTTCACAGGACACAAGAGCCTGATGGGGCCTCCTGGAACCGGCGGGTTATTTATGAAGGATCACCGCAGGATTCGACCGCTGATTTACGGCGGAACCGGCAGTAATTCCGAGCAATTGGAAATGCCCGATTTCCTTCCCGATCGCCTGGAGGCGGGAACTCCCAATCTTGCTGGGATCTTCGGCCTGGGCGCGGCCTTATCCGACCACCCAAAATATTGCCACTCCCGGACACAGTTTCTGGAAATGTTGCAAGAGGTCTCCAACATGAATGGATTGCGGGTTTTGAGGGCAAACAGCCTCCAAGATCAGGGTAATACATTCTCCATAACAACCGAGAAATGCGATCTTTCTACACTCGGCTCACTTCTCTCGGAGCGCTTCGGTATAGATACCCGCGTGGGTCTGCACTGCGCTCCCCTTGCTCATCAGACGCTTAAAACCTTTGCAAAAGGAGCCGTCAGGATTTCGGTTTCTGCCTATCATACCCCCGAGGATCTCTTCTACCTGACTAATGCAATCAAGGTCCTGATTGATGAGTAGAGCACTGTTACTTTTCAAATCGACGCGAGACGCCATAAAAGCCGAACGTATCTTAAAAGCCCGGCACAAAAAGATAAAAGTTATTCCTGTCCCAAGAACCATTTCATCGGAATGCGGTATTGCCTTGGAGCTTTTGCAGGAGGAGCCGGATCATTTGCGCGACATTTTGGAACACGAAAACATCGCGGTTACGGTTCGGCTCGATTAATCAGCCGTAATTGCCCACACCACTCTTCTGAGATAGAACATCTTTTTGTTTATCTTAGTTAAAAATTGATTTACTTCGTGATCTGTTTTGGCCTGAAAAGGCACCAATAGAGCCTGATAAGAGACCAAACCGGCAGGAGGACTCCGTCATATGCCGTATCAAAAACCTGAGATTATTCACAAAAACCAATGAGTGCATCATGCCCGCACCCGATTTAAAAGAGATAGAACATCTTAGAAAGCACATGGCGCTGATCGATTTCGAGGAGGCGATCTGCTTAGAATTTGAGCGGCTGGTAGATGATGTACTGATGGAGCGGCTGAGGGCGGGTTTACTATGGTCCTATATGCTGCATGAGTGTTTCATCGGTCTCAGTAGTCAGGAGATAGTATCAACCTTACGCAATCCAAACGAGCGTCTGCGACTGCGTGAGTTTGTAAAGATTGCCGCCCCCACCAGGCTTAAAAGCTTTTTGAGACGCATGCTCAACCTTGACGACTCCGACTCTCAAATCGCGCTGGTTTATCCTCAAGACCTAAACCTTGCTCCCCGGGATTTTATTGAAACCTTCTATTATGATGATTTCAACGAACGATTTGTCTCTTTTCTGGATCCGGATAAGGTGGTGATTCGTATCTATTACAGTCTGGATCACACGCTCGGCAGTGGATCGGAGGCAACACTTCATACGGCCTTGATGGGTGTTGCGCGAAAGATTTCGGAAGATACATCCCTGCCTTTGAAAAAACGCTACGCACCGTTTACCGACGGTCGGGGGAGATTGCTGGTTTCGCCAAACATCATGGTGGCTAAAAAACCTCACCCCCTCAAATCCGCCAAAGCGGTAATAGACATGCAAAGACACCAAAACGGATCTATCAATCTCCGGGATCTCACTCTTCCTCATCTATTCACCCCTGAGAGTAAAAAAACATTGCCCGGCCTCTGGTCTCTTCCCCGCTTCGCCGATTTCGGGAAGGATCGTCGACTATATTATCAGTATGTGGAAGGAAGATGCCTGCAGGAGCTGCTCGCCGATTCACGTTTCGACCTTCTCGCACGATTGATCGTTCTCAAGCACATCGCTCAGGCTCTTCACTATATGCATTCGATGGGATATGTGCACAACGACATAAAGCCTCAAAATGTCATCGTCTCCCGTACCGGGATCGCAACCATAGTCGATTTTGGTTTAACCGAAAAGTACATGGACTTACATAAGAAGATGAACAATCCCCTCTTTAAGAGGATTACGGGTACTCCATTTTATATGTCTCCGGAGCAAATTACAAAGCGCTTTCCTATTAAACCAGCCGCCTCGGAAATCCGATACGTAACCTCCATAGGCTCCAGAGATGAGCTGGCGATGCTCCGAAGAGATACTCCTGAGAAGATCGTCAAGATAGACGGAATCGATTTCAGGGAGGTGGCCGGGGACTCAATCGAACCTAAAAGCCCCTTTTTCCACGAGCCCTATCTAAATGAAAACTTCTTTTCTTGCGAAGATGGCAACGTTGTTCCCATCACCGGTAAATCGGACATATTTTCATTGGGGGTAAATATCCTTTTCCTGACAACCGGCCGATCCCATATAGCGGAAACCGGTGATACGCAGAAAATTCTGAAGCTTACCGCAAGCCATCACATCAACCTGCCGGATCTGGAGCAGGTGCTGCCCGACCCGCTCAATATCTCCGAAGGTTCGGTTAAGGGATGTTATAAAAGAAGTCTAAATGAGTTAATAACCTCTATGCTTGGCCACTCTCCGCACAAACGCCCTTGTGCCCAGGAGGTTGCCGACAAACTTCGGGAGATTATCTGGCTTTATTTCGGGGGAGACAGATCCTTTTTCGGCACATTCGATGACGAGTGCACCTACTTGAGAAACCGCCTTTACAGAGACAGCTGAACTGCGTGAGTTTGGTAAGACAACCTCAGCGTAAGTCGTTGATATGATACTCGGATGTATCTTCCAGGTCGGAAAGACGCATTATTCTGGTATCTTCGTACAGAGCCATGTTGACGACTTTCTTTTCGGAGCCGATGCCGGGTACTACCTGAAAGGAGCCGTCCTTTTGCTGCTCCTGTTCATTTGGACGGGCGAGCTTTTTGACTCGGGCACGAAGAGAATAGTTTTCGCTGATGACCATATCGTATTCGCGCTGAAGCTCGACAAGTTTGTCTTTAAGTTCGGTTAATTGATAGGAATAGCCGGTATCCTTGCCCATGACCGTTTCGATGGTTTTCTGCTGCGTGGAAAGGGCGGATGTTACCAGAGAGATGGTCTTTTCTATCTCGATAAGCCTTTGCTCACCCGAGCGCGAATCCGTATTGGCATAAGTTGATCCCGCGTTAAATTGCTGAACCTGCCTGGCAAGGTCACGTGTGTGGGAGTCGATTTTCCTGTTGGTTTTATTATTTTGATAGGATATTACCACTACCGGCAAAAAAAGTGAAAATGCGATAATGGGTAGTATCCATAGAAGCTCAACGGCCAATATTACCTCCTGTGCGCAAGTCTACGGGAGAAGCGGATAGTATATTCCACATTTGTGAATATAGTATAGACGATCGATAATTACAACTCCGAAAGGAAAAAAGAGTATGTCTCAGCTTCCAATTATGTCCGTCTCCGGCATACGAGGTATTGTCGGAGAAACCCTTACAAAAGAATTTTGCGCAGCGATAGCATACATCCAGACCAAATACCTGGGGCAGGGTAAAATTGTTGTAGGTAGAGACACTCGCAAGACCGGTTTCGAGATTGCCCGTGCGATATTCACCGGAATTCGTGCCGCCGGAGGTACCCCCATGGATATCGGGATCGCTCCCACTCCCACCACCTGCTTTGCGGTCGATCATTTCGGAGCAAACGGAGGAGTGATTATCACAGCCAGCCACAACCCACATCCGTATAACGGATATAAGATGGTACACTCAAGCGCCCGCCTGTTCAGCGGGGCGGAGTGCGACGACATTTACCGCGCCTTTCATTCGGGAGATTTCCCTTCATGGGAAGATATGAATAAACACGAGGATCAGCACCCCGAACCTCTGGATGCCGTTTCTCCTCACCTCGATGCGATCTGTAAGGCAGTCGATATCGATCTGATCGCCCGAAAAAACATTCGCGTAGCAATCGATTCGATTAACGGTGCCGCCGGAGTGATTTTCCCCAGGCTTCTGGATCGATTGGGTGTATCCTGGTCGGGGGTGTATAACGAACTTAGCGGAGATTTTGCCCACAACCCCGAGCCTCGTCCCGATCACCTCGGCGATCTTG
Source organism: uncultured Fibrobacterota bacterium (assembly GCA_964586285.1). GTDB lineage: Bacteria > Fibrobacterota > Chitinivibrionia > Chitinivibrionales > CAYFVL01 > CAZPHU01. Next base: position 20,690 of record CAZPHU010000054.1, read on the forward strand.
CCGCACTGCTCCAATCGTCGGATGATTTCTGGGCCGGATTCGCATTCGATCCCGATGCCGACCGCCTGGCCCCTATGGGTGAGAACGGTCAGGCGATCAGCGAGGAAATGACCCTTGCACTGGCGCTTGAGAGCGTGCTTGAACAAAACCCTTCGGATATCGCCACGAACCTGAGCACCTCGATGGTAATTGATGATGTTGCGCGAAAGTACGGGGTGAAGGTGTATCGATCCAAAATTGGTGAGGCCAATGTGGTAGGAGCCATGCAGGAGCACGGATGTAAAATCGGGGGTGAGGGAAACGGAGGGGTGATTTACCCTCGAGTAAGCACCGTACGAGACGGGCTTACCGCGCTTGCGTTAATAGTGGAGTGTATGGCCAAAAGAGACAAAAAAATCTTTGAGCTTGCCTCCCGGTGGCCGTCCTATCCGGGGGTGAAAGAGAAGATTGAACTGGGTAATCTCAATCCCTCCGAGGTGATAAAAAAGCTGCAGGAGGTCTTTGAAAACGAAAAGATCGATACACAGGACGGTCTGAAGATAATCAGGGATTACGGATGGGTGCACTTGCGTCCCTCCAACACGGAACCGATCATGCGCTGTTATGCCGAAGCAAAAACTCAACAGCAGGCCAGAGATCTTGCAGACATGGTTATGGAAAAGATAAACTAAGAGAGATTGTTTGCCCGGCTTTAAGGCCGTTTGCTAAGATAAGCAAACGGCTTTCTGCCGCTTTTGCGAGCCCCCGCAATACCGCAATAACTTCTCTGGGTTATAGGAAGCTGTGAGAATGACTTTCGTAGCCCTTTTTCAGGTTGAAAAAACGGTGGAAAAAGTCTTTTGGGAGATTTTACCTCAAATTTCCGCATAAGGCGACAGACTATACCCCTCTATCACCTCCGAGGGCTTTATCGATTCTGCTTTTGGCCTTCGAAGGTTTCTCTATCGTCACGGGACCGCCTACGCAACCTCCGGTGCAGCTCATGACTTCGACAAAATTTCCGGGGCATCGCCCTTTGGCATATGCCTTAAGCAGTGCCACCGCCTTGCGGTCTATGCCGTCGACCTGAAGCGGATTCATTCCACACTCCCCCTGCATATGTGCACGAACACTCTCGGTCACCCCCCCGCTTGCGGCAAACCGCGCGGCAGGGCGCAGCTCCTCCGTTTCCGCTGGCTCGCATTCGTCTATTTCTATTCGCGCCGCTACAAGCATCGCACCAAACTCCTCTGCAGTAAGCACGTAGTCAACGTGCAGATCGTCAAACGCCTCGGTACGCTTTGCGGTGCAAGGCCCGATAAACACGGTTACTGCGTCTGGATCTTGCTGCCTTACAAACTGCGCGGTATAATGCATCGGCGAGGGAGTATGCGATACGTACGGAAGCAGCTGGGGGATGTGCTTTTTTGCCAACTGCACATACGCAGGACAGCAGCTGGTGGTCATAAACGGAAGTCCCTCTCCTATTCGCAAGCTCCACTCCCCCGCTTCCTCTCGTGCCGTGGTCTCGGCCCCGTGCGCCACATCCACCACCCGGTCAAAGCCAAGCTTTTGCGCAGCGGCTTTCACCTTGCCGTATGGATTTGGGAACTGACCCACCAAAGCAGGTGCAAGCATGGCGATCACCGGCCGGTCCTTTTTCTTTATACGCCTGATAACATCAACCATCTGCGAACGCTCCATAACCGCTCCAAACGGACACGCTTCCACACACTTTCCGCACCCGATACACAAATCCTCGTTTATGGCTTCCATATCCTCATCGGTTTTAGCAATCGCCTTGACTGGACACGCTTCCTCGCAAGGAACCGGTACATATACGATAGCGTGGTATGGACAGACTTTCTTACATAACCCGCAATCCACACACTTTTCTTCGTTGATATGCGCCCTTCCGTTTATCATCTCCACCGCATCCTTTGGACAGTTTACCATGCAGGGTCGTGCAACACACCCCCGACAGACATTCGATACAATGTGACGACCTTTAAGACAGGCCGAGCATCCCTCGTCTATAATGGTAAAAATTGGTCCCTCTACCTTTTCCCGCTCAAGGGCTTCCCGGGCATATTCGTGCAGGGGCTTTAGCTCATCGGTCTCGTTTTCAACCCGATGACCAAGCGCCGCCATTATTCGATATCGGGCGACAGCGCGATCCTTGTGGACACAGCAGCGCACTCCCTGAGCTTTACGGGGATGGAGTTCCACGGGGACCCGGTCGATATCCTTCTCCAATTTGTCGGCCATGGTAAGCGTTGCCACCTCAATCAGTATTCTTTTGCGTATCCTGTTTGCATTGTTGTCGCAATTCATTTGGTTCTCCGCGTTCAAGTCTGTTTGCGTATCTCTTCAATCAACTTCTGCACAGTGGCATCGGCGATAATCGTCTCGTTTACTTTAGCAAAGGGGGCCTTCCCCTTTTGTGACTCACGACACAGCCCCATGCAACTGCATCCGCTTACTTCAAGTCTCTGTGAGAGTTGAGGTTCAACTTCTTCTTCTATTGACAGCAGGGAACCAGCACCCATAACATAACATGCCGTTCCGGTACAAATTACAATACTGATTTTATCCACCCGCGGTACCTCCTTTGCATCAGATCAATTCGATGCTTGTCTCTTTCATGTATTTATCTTTTAGTGTGCCTGCAATGCGCCTGATTAGATTCCTCCGAATGTCAAGCTCCGCCGGCAGGCTCGGATCCTGATGGGCTTCGTTGATTCGTGTTCCGACCACAAAATGAATACTGTCGCTGTTCATAAAATACTCCAGCAGCTTGACCGCTGCGTTGGAGCGCAAGCCCTCAGGATCACACCCCTGGGCCAGAAGTTCCGCCGCACGGCTTAGCGTTATGGCTCCTTCGGTCACCAGATCCGCCCCTTTCATGACCGACATGGGAGGGATCTTGGGATCTATACACGATAAATCAACCTTTACCTCACACCCCAGCTCGCGCGATACGATTTGGGCGGTAGTACCGCCGCATATAATCGTGCTTCCGTCAAAATCCCGCACCATTGTAGCCAGTGTAGAGTCCTTTTGCGCATCAAAAGGAGGCCCGGTAACCACCAGCAGCTTACGCGGTTTCCTGAAATAAAGTACCGCGCAGCTGATGTCGTCCTTTGCACGATGCGAATCGTTTGCAGAGGCTCTGGACACCATAGCACGTGCCAAATCCCTCGCCGACACCCTCGGGGTTGCTTTAACAAGCCTGGATGCATAACCCGCAGCCTCCTGCTCCGTCCATCCCAGAGGAAAATTCTCCGTTCCAACCCCCGACTGCGATACACCGTCGGTAAAAAAAACCACCCTGTCCCCGACATCCGCCGTAAACGAACTGAAACGAAGCGTCCTGTTACCCAGATTGGTGGTTTGAATTCCCACCTCCTGTTTGACCTGATCGGTAAGGCCGTTATCACGCACTACCGCGTATGATGGGTTGTCGTACTCCACAATACGCACATCCCCGGTTGGTCGTATATCGACGATTGTAAAAGTCGAATACCCGATCTTTCGCTCACTGCAAACAGGAAGAGTCGACATGATTATGGAAGCAGCCTTTTTCATGTCAATATCTTCGGCAACAAAGCGCATGGCCATGGTTGCGGTCAGAGTGCTTAACACATGCGCTTTTATACCGCTTCCAAGCCCGTCCGCCAGAACGCATACGATTCTGCGGTCGGCGGTTTTATGCGAGATGAACACATCTCCCGGCGCATGCTGGTTGTGCTTGGCATTCTGATGACAGCCGATCTCAACGAAGTACTTGTCTGTATTCATATCCGATTACTCCTCCTCGATCGTCTGTGTGGGAAACGATTGAATAATCGAATTTAGGATAACCTCCGAATCGGCCGCATTTTCTCCAAGTAAATAGGCGATCTTTTGTACCGTCTCCAGATTCTTCTGAATAACATCACGCGCCTTCTGAACGATACGCTCCTTTTGAAAAGCAGGCTCGGTTATATCCTGTATGATTCCGCCCACCAAACGCCCCTGTTCGATAGGAAAGACACTCAGATGAAGAACTTTGTCTTTAAGCCGAATGTCCTTGTCAATCATTTCGATATCCCCCCCCAGAACCGACTTGAAAAAAGAGGCAAAGGGGATGATTTTCTCCAGAAGCGCCCCCTCCAACCCCGGCTTATTGTCATAAACTCCCGGCATATCGTTTCCCAAAATCTCGGCGAACCGGCGGTTGCTTTCGATAATGGTTAAGTTTTCGTTGACAATAACCACTCCTCCGGGCATGGTACGCAAAAGCGCATTTGCCTTTTTATGAGCCAACTTTCGCATGTATCCGGCGCACATGGACGGCTCGGAGTTTCCGTCCAGAAGAGCAAGCGCAAAGTGCCTGCAGGTATCGTATCCACACCCTCCGCAGTTTAACTCCTCTTCGGGATTGTTCTTCCCGACTTTTCGAAGTGCTTCACGAATCTGCTCTTCACTATATGTATTGAATACGACAGGATCGATGTTCCGCTGCCCGGTAACATCCACGGTCGGCTTGGTCAGAGTCGGGCGCACGTGGTTTTCCACCTGTCG
>CAZPHU010000055.1:0-25141 GCA_964586285.1 uncultured Fibrobacterota bacterium
CCGTGCATACACCGCTTCCGATGTCTATGTCTCCCATCGGATAGGAGATCTTTTGATAACCAGGATCGTAGCTGTGCGTACGTTGAGTTTGTTGATCGCAGTTTTTGAGTATTACCGATATGGTATCGATACCGCCAACTAAAACAATGGTCATGATTATGAGCACAAATAAGCGCATGAGTGATCCGCCTGCCTTTTTAGTGTCGATATCGATACTCTTTGTTTTCATCAATTATTTTGATCCGATTACCCGTTTTGGTTGAAAGATTCATTCCACATGGAACGAAGTATCAATCTTAACCGTATCCCTAAGAATAAGATTTTGCGATGATGAGCCGACGGCGATTTCATATACTCCCTGTTCAACAAACCATTTGTGCTCTTCGATGTCCCAGTATGCGAAATCGCGGGGATTCAGAAATATCTCAGCCGGCTTTGTCTCACCCGGATTGATGAAGACCTTGGTGAAGCCCTTTAGTTCTTTGGGGGGACGAGCTACTTTTGAAAGGGGAGGGCCGATATATAGTTGTGCGATTTCCCCACCCGACATATCCCCGGTGTTTTGGATATCGAATGCGACTCTGATTCGACTGCCGGGTTTTAGTTTATCCTTGTCGATGCGCAGCTTCGAATACCGAAAGTTTGTGTAGGAAAGCCCGAAGCCAAACGGAAAGAGCGGCTCGATTCGACGTTGGTCGTACCATCTGTACCCAACCATCACTCCTTCCTTGTAGTGAATGTCATAGATCGGTCGGTCCAGGTTAAAATCCTCATCCCAACCGGTATAGAGCTTCTCTCCTTGCGGCAGGTATGGATAGCCCGGAGAGTCACTGAAATCTTTTTCTATCGTTACAGGCAGCTTGCCGCTGGGGTTTACCTGTCCGAGAAGAATTTCCGCCAGGGCCATGTTACCCATCTGGCCGGGATACCACAGATACAAAAGTCCCGAAATTTTTTCCAGTCGGGGATACAGCTTAACCCCACGTCCGCTGTTTACAACCACAACCACTCTGTCGGAAAGGGATGTAATTCGGTCGAGGAAATTCTGCGTATCCAGATCAAGCTCAAATGGACTGTCCCATCCCTCGCTGTCCATAGTGCCGATACAGGCAATTACGATATCGGCTTCTTTCACGGCTGAATCGGCCGGATTTTCTTCACATGAGAAGATACCAGGAGCAAGCTTTTGCAATGCTCCTCGAAGTGTATGGTTGTCGTACCCCTCCACCTTCGCCGCACCAGCTCCGAAAGACACTGCATCGGCAAAAGGACCGCAAAGCAATATGTTGTGCGAGTCGGGTTTTATCGGCAGGATGTTATTCTCATTTTTCAGAAGCACGATTCCCTCACGGGCCGTCTGAAGAGCAATCTCTCTGTGCCGGGGGAAATCGGCCAGGAATCGCTCGTCTCTTATGGGGCGTTTGTGAAATCCCATCATCAGAAATACACGAAGAATACTGACTACCATCCGGTCGATCGCCGCTTGGGGCACGGCTCCTTCCTCGATTAGTCCTTTTGCATTTTTTCTCAGGAAAGGATTGCCGAAATCATCGAAATCCTCGGGTGATTTCCTGCCGTGTCCCGGCATGTCCAGATCGAGTCCGCTCATCAGAGCCTCGCGCGGATCCCAAATTGACCACCAATCGGTCATTACAATTCCCTTAAATCCGAGTCGATCTTTCAGAATCTCCCCAATCACATGTTTGCTTTGTCCGGCCCATTCACCGTTAAGCTGATTGTAGGAAGTCATGACCGCCAAAGCACCGGCATCTATACCCGCCTTAAATGCCGGAAGGTAGATTTCGTGCAGTGTACGCTCATCCACGACTGAATTGGATGTTCTACGACGATGATCGGTGTTGTTGCAAAGGAAATGTTTTAGGGTGGCTACGGTACCCGTTCTCTGCATGCCGGCAACATACTGCTCGATCATCCGGGAGGCAAGAAATGGATCTTCGCCGAAGTATTCGAAATTCCTTCCACACTGAGAAATTCGGTATATGTTCATACCCGGTCCCAGAAGCACACCTATTCCTCCGGCCCTGCATTCGCGCCCGATACAGTAAGCATAATAGCCCGAAAGTGAAGGATTCCAGCTTGCGGCCAGACAGATCGGTGCGGGAAAGGCCGTGGATCTGTCAAGATTCATTTTGATATGATCCAGAAGATGGACTCCCGCGGTGGCATCGGCAAGAAGGACATCCGGTATGCCAAGTTTTTCAAATCCTTTTATATAAAAGAAATTTTTTCCCCCAATATGCTCGACCTTCTCCTCGAAAGTCATCGATGCGACGTAATCTTCGGCAATTTCCGTAGCTTTTTCGAAACCAACAACGGTGTTCTCATCAACAAGAGAGGGAGTTTCATATGTATACGTGTATTCTGTCATTCTTTTCCTTTCGAGGAAGAAAAGTAGCGGTATTCTTAGGAAATAGAGGGTAGCGGCTGACTTGGGTAAGGCAAAGCACCCAAAGTAAGCTGGATTTATTTAGCGTCTTTTGCCTGGAAAGCAATAATATGCGGCGACTTCCGAGGTCATTGTTACCAACTCGCCCCCCTCGGAATCCACCGTGCCTCTGATTCCAAACAGAAAGTTGAGGGACAACCTGGAAAGGTTAATATTGAATCCGGGGCCGCCGCCGATAGTTGCTGTGTATTTCTCGTACTCATTTTCTTTGGCGAATAATCGATTGTTTTTTTCATACATATACTGCCCTCGGGCACCGACATATCCCACCAAATCAATATAACGAGTCGTGAAGAATGTACGCAAGCCTGTGATTCCAAGGCTGATATCGGTTTCCTGCATATCTTTTTCTTTTCTATGCAGAGGAAGGATTGTAGCCTGAACGCCGTACTCATTACCAAACCAATACCGATACGATAATCCGCCTCCGGTGGTAAAGCCGGCGGCTACTCCGATACAGTGCAATCCCACCGATTGCTGTTCGTTACTGCCTTCTTTATCTTCGGCATGTATTGAGACAAAAGAAAAACTCAGCAGACAGGATAGTAGAACAAAAGTTTTATTCATGGGAAACATCCTTAGAAAACGCGCAGCTTATTGTCGAATTTGGTTTCACGCAATGGTACAGGCATAGCCAGCGTCGTACCGAATTGGTATCCTGACATGTCATCGGGCGATGAAAAAATATAAGTACTGTTTAAAAATAAACCAAGTCCCGTAAACACCGAAATTCTTGGTCTAATCACAAGTTTATCTGCTCTGTTCACATTGAGAAAACTAACGCCCAAACCGGTTCCGGTCAAAACAGGCAAATGATCGTGTATGTCGAAAAAAGGCATTGCCTGAAGCTCGACATATGCCTCGGATCTGTCGCCGGACATAACGCCCATTGACATATTACAGGCCAGGCGATTGGAGATCAATGTGCCCAGCGAAATCTTCAGGCCGTAGGAAAGGCCTTCCTTTGGGCGATACATCATCTGAAAACCGGGGCTTGCATAAATGTAGGGTTCTGAAAAGCACGGGCGCCATAAAGATAAAAGAAGGAAACTGATGATGATTAATCGCCTCATATAAAAACCTCTTAAGCACCATCCTTTGGGTGTGTTTTCGCCCAAGATTTTAGAAGTATTGATGCCAAACTTATAAATATGGTTTCAATTGAACCAGCTCGATGCCCGCTTTTTCTAATATAAGTATGGAATCTTTTTTTCGGTAATCATCTTTGAAAATAATTCGCCGTACGTTCCCAAGGTTAATCAGCCTCTTTGCGCACATAGGGCAGGGGAGGTTTGTCACGAATACAAATTTTTCTATCTGGCGGGGAGAGTCGCAGTTAATCGCCGCGTTTTCTTCCGCGTGGAGGCATCCGCAACTGCCCGGCTCGTCTCCATCGCATCTGTTGGGCAGGCCTGTTGCGTTACCATTATACCCGATTGCCAATACCTTTCTGTAATCGGTTGTCGTAATAACGGTCCCCACCTGTAGTCTTTTGCAGGTAGAGCGTCTGCTGATTGCAACGGCAAAATCCATGTATACCTGTTCAAAACTCGGGCGGCCGTGGTTAGATTTGTCCATAAGCATGTCTTTCTGAAAAGATTTCAAAGACTTTTCGAAACAGAGAAAGGTTCCTTTCCGAAAATGCACCATCCCCGCAACCTTGAAGCTGCATTTTCTATACAGGGCAACGGCAGCGGGATTGTTTATAAATGCATCCAGGCGTATCGTATCAAAATTGAGTTCTCGGGCTTTCCACTCGACAAATTTCATGATTTCACAGCCAAGACCCATCCCCTGAAATTCGGGGGAAATGGTAAGTCTGTGAACTATCAGAGCCTTACCACCAAAGCGCCATCCAACATCAGCATACTCGGGTTCCTGTTCCTGGTTTAAAGAAACTATTCCGGCAACCCTTTGGTTTTTTTCCAGAACAAACATGAACCCCTCGGCGATATCCGACCTCAGCAGGTCTTCATCGGGGTAAAGATCGTCCCACTGATCGATACCCTGTGACTCCATGCGCGCAATCGCCCGATTAACTATGGTGCACACAGTCTGAAGATCACTTATATTCGCGGGTCTGAACATATATCACAGCAGATTATAAAAAAGCCGGACTGATAAGGCTCCCTACTTTGGATTGGATTTTTGGACGTTTTTAGATCTTTTTACCGCGCAGAACTCGCCGCACATACTGCAAAGATTCTCATCATCGGCAGGCGGAAGCGACTCGCGGTAACGTCTTGCTTTTTCAGGATCTATGCAAAGCGATATGATTTTCTCCCAATCCAGATCCACCTTCGCCCGCGAAATCTCATCATCCCACTGCTTTGCGCCCGGATGTCCCCGACTGATATCCGCGACATGGGCGGCGATGCGCGATGCGATTACGCCTTCCCGAACATCATCTATGCTTGGCAGACGAAGATGTTCGGCGGGAGTCAAATAACAGAGAAAATCGGCACCGGCCATACCCGCTACGGCTCCACCTATGGCGCCGGCGATATGATCGTATCCCGGAGTGACATCCGTAGTAAGAGGGCCCAGGATGTAAAATGGAGCATTATCGCAGAGTGTCTTCTGTATCTGAATATTTGTGGCTACCTGATGAAGCGGAACATGGCCGGGACCTTCTACAAATACCCCGACTTTTCTTTTGCGCGCGCGTTTGACAAGCTCCCCCAGGACGCTGAGTTCTTCTATCTGTACCCTGTCGGTTGCATCATGTATCGCTCCGGGCCTGAAACCGTCCCCCAGGCTGATCGCGACATCATATTCATAGAGAATATCAAGCAACCTGTCGTAGTGTTCATAAAGCGGATTCTCCTTTTGGTTGTGATGAATCCACTCCATTATTATAGTACCTCCACGACTCACCGCACCGGCAAGCCTGTCCACCTCCAGAAACCTTGCGACTGTCTGACGGGTAACACCGCAATGGATGGTAAGAAAATCGACCCCCTGTTTACAATGATCTTCGATTACCTTAAACATCTCGTCCGCGGTCAAATCCAGTACCGATTTAGACTTCTTTCGGGCAAAATCAGCCATCTCGTACAAGGGTACGGTTCCAACGGGGACCGGGCATTGCTCCAGCAGAGCCAGTCTAGTGGCTATTATATCACCACCGGTGGACAAATCCATGATCGCATCGGCGCCGTGATCAACCGCTACGCGCATTTTCTTTAACTCGTCCTCAAGCGATATGTGAGAAGAGGAGGTGCCGATATTGGCATTGACCTTTATTCTTGTTCCCGCACCTAAAGCTACCGGTTTGATCCCACGCCTTGAATTGCGAACAATAACTACGGTACCGTTGGCTACAGACTCGCGCAGCTGCGCCGGGTCCATCTTTTCAGCAACCGCAACCTGGTTGATTTCTTCGGTGATTATTCCTTTAACAGCTTCTTCGATTCGTGTCATGCAAGATCCCGCGGATTGAAGTACAACAAAACAAACTTGTAAAAATGGTATCTGGTAAGATGAGGATAAATAGAAAAAGTTGAATATTACAAAATCGAGCTTGTGTTTTTGTTTCCTTATTTCTTGATTCTCCGGCTTTGCCGGGCCTGGATGTTATAAATATACGTTTGCCCGATTGATCTTCTTGGCGGTATTTGTTTCTCTTTATCTTTATCCGAGTTGTCAGTGGTGATCATATCGGAAGAACGCGGAAAGAGCAAAATTTCTTCGCGATGATAAATAAACCTATACTATGCGCGCAATAACTTATCTTGAAAACGGGTTGGACTCAAAGCCGGTGATTTGTTGGCTTAAGTATTGCTTTAGATCAGAGTCTTTAGCATCGGCGGCAGATCAAATATGTGCGGCAATGTAGATATGAATTACAAATAATGGAACCTTTTACGCGAAATAATTGTATCATTGATACAGTATAACGTATTTTAAGCAATTTGTGCGCGGCGGTTCCTTTTCACTGGAGGCGTATCAATGACCACCAAGAAACAACTGACGAAAGATCAACTCGACCATTTCAAAGTCAAACTTCTTGCCGAAAAACAACGTGTGCTGGAAGAAATGGGCGAATTACAGAGTAGTAACTTGAAGCAGTCCATCTCGGATCAGTCCGGAGAGGTTTCCCGTTACAGCTATCACTTAGGTGATACGGCGTCCCTGTCATACGGGCGGGAATTTTCGATGGGATTATCCGAGAGGCAGGCAAAGTACCTCGAGCAGGTAGATGAAGCGCTTGAAAGAATCGAAGACGGCTCCTACGGTGTGTGTAAGGTAACCGGTGAGCTGATACCGCTTGAGCGTCTCGAAGAGGTGCCGGTTGCCAAATACTCGGTGAAAGGCAAGGAGATCCTGGATCGCCAGAAGCGCTGACCGGGTTTCGACACAAACTCTTTGCCGCCTTTTCCGCCGCCCCACCACGATTCCTGTGGGGATTGATGTGATTTTTCAGCGACTTACAATAATCCTCCTTGCCCTGGTTTTTGCAGCCGGGGCGGGGAGGATCGATATCCCCGATTCCCGCGGAAGCTACAGCATAGAAATACCTTCCGTACGCTCCCGCACCTTATCGAAGCTTTTTAAGGGCACTCCTTACGATTTGGTTCCCGCCGCAGCCCATAATCTGCTCGATTCTCTGGGCTATTTCAATCACAGCTGGGATACTTTAGATAATACGATTCGTTTGCGGTCAGGTCCGCGAATGTGGGTTAATTATCTAAACATACGCTGTGATATACGGCTGGAGCTTGATTCTTTTCATGTGATGGAATTCCCCAGGTTGTATGATGCCGGCGAAATTCAATTCCTTGCCGATGAGGCTTTGCACTACTTGGGGCAAAACGGCTATCCCTTCGCACGACTTTCAATCTCGATCGATTCACTGGGTAAAAACATCCGCGGGGTTACCTTCGATGTTCATCCCGACCAGAAATGCGTTTTCGGACAACCCAGATTCTACGGTATCAGCAAGACAAGACAATCGGTTCTTCTTTCGGATCTGTCGTTTAGACCCGGCGATGTCTTTGATATCAGCAGGATAGAGGATTGCCGTCATCGCCTTCTCTCGCGCGGATATATCAGTGAGGTAGAGATCGGTGCGCCACAGATTTTGCCTGCCTCATTAGATTCAGGCTCCGATGTCGCACAGGCCGTCGTTCCCATTCGCATATCGGATCGTGCGGGAATGGGAGTCGATGGAGCACTGGCGTTTAACTCCGCCCAGGAAAAGAAAGGAAAGCTTAACGGTCAGTTTAACCTTTCGCTTCTGAATCTTTTTCGAAGCGGCGAGAGCGGCTCTATTCACTATGAAGGAAGGGAAAAATTTCAGAAATTCGATATTACAGTGGAGAAGCCAAATTTCTTTTCACTGCCCCTTACCTTTTCGGCCGGCTTCGGAATGGAAATTGAGGAGAGAAAGTACGGTCACATGCACGGTGAGCTTGAGTGTCTGACTCAACTGCCGGGAATGTGGCATGTGGGGGTGGAACTTAACGGTACTGAAACCAGAGACAGCCTTCAGTCGTGGACGGTGTATGGAGTGGATCTTGTGCTCCAGCGAAAGCCCGAGCGCCATGAGGCGCAGGTTTTCAGCCGTCATCTCTCTATGAGAACCGGTACGGCCATGGCCGATAAATCTGAGGGCACCCATTACCGCTGGCTGTTTGATTTCGCAGCGGGATTTCATCTGCCGTTCCTTCGAAGACACGCGTTTGCGGCTAATCTGGCAACTCAGGTGATTACCGCCGATCAGGAAGACAAGCTTCACAGCGTGGAGCAGTATCGGGTGGGGGGGCACTCCTCTATACGCGGATATGCCGAAAATCAGTTTCCTTTCAGCACCGTTGCTTATGGGCAGGCTGAATACCATGTATATTTCAACCAGCGGGGCTCCGTGTTTGCTTTCGTAGACGGCGGTGCCGGATATGTCGACGGTTTTAAAGGTGACATGCGTAGCAGAACCGATCTTCTGGGCTACGGTCTGGGTGTCCGGATGCCTGCGCGAATAGGTACTCTGTCTCTTGCCTGGGCCCGTAACTATACCGACAGAAAAAGTTTCGGACGACTTCACGTAAGAATACGCAACGGATTGGGAGCGCGGTAATGATAAAAATATGGGTATTGATGCTTTTGTTGCCTGCGGCACTGATATACGCTTTAGATGATTGTCCCTATGCCGATACATGGGCAGAGCATAACAGCAAAGAAAAACAAAAGCTGCTTAAAGAAAAACACTTTACCGATCTTTCCCCCGGCTGTTTTGTTTATTTTCTCCGTCGCACGGTGGAAAACCGGAAAGACAACAGTTCCTCCGGTATACAGCTGGTGGAGGCTCTTGATACCTATACTCGCCGCAACGGTTTTGATATGTCTTTGCTTTTCGCCTTGGCCTCTCAGCCGCCTCTTGTGGATAATATCGGTTCGGTGGATGTGCGAGAGATATGGCAGTCACATAACGGTTCGTTTAGGGAGCATCTGAGCACTCTTTCGGATAAAGGCATGTATCAGCAGGCCGACAGTTTATATCAGGCCATGCACAATTTTGAAGTCTTGGATATTTACGACATGATCCGCTGGATCGATCTCAAGGGAGTGGTCGGCGACTTTCACGGATTAGGCAGACTCGTATGCGAGGTTGCAATAAAGGACGAGCGGATGACTGAGATCGCCAGAAACAAAATGCATTCTCAGCTTGCGGATGCTCAGCGACACGAGCGCAACCTCTCGCTTCAGGCCTATCAGGACTGTTACCTCTCTATGCAGCCGCCCGATTCGACAGATTTTGGTTTGTGGCTTGCTTCGCAGTATGAGCGCTACGGATTTCTCAAAATACAGATAACCGTGCTCACGCGCTTTGTTCCCAACAGGATTCGGGCCGGACGCCAATTGCTTCTGGCCGCGCACAGGCGGCTGTCGGACGGTATCTATGCCCTGGCTCGTGATGCCGCTAAAGCGGCATACGAATATATCCCCGATCAGGAGACCAGACGCGAATGCGCTTCCCTTGCTTACCGTGCCTATGATGCTCTGGGGAATACCGATTCGGCTCTTGTCTGGCTGAACAGAGCCGATATGCAAGATCCTGAAACGGTCGTTCACGCTGTAGTGATGTATCAAAAAGCTGCTCTCTACGATAAGGCTGCTGTGATTACGGCAAAAATGTCGCGGTCGGTTCAAAAGGACACTTTAACTCTAAGGCAGATGGTTTTTCAGAATCAGATAAAGCAAGCCTCCGATACACTCGATTCATACATAAGCAGCAGGCAGTGGATAGGCCATGATCAGGAAGCTCTGCTTTGGCGTGTTCGATTGGCATCGTTTCAGGCTCACACCAACCTCATACCGTCTATGGTAGACAGTGGGGCGTTTTCGCCCGATTCGAGATGGGCCGGTGAAATATTGCGTCTTAAATACGAAGCTCTCAAGCTCTCTTCATATCCACAGGCAGCCAAGCTCTGGGCCCGGTTGCAGTTGGGGGCTTATACGGAAAGATTGGAGACCGTGATTGACTCTTTTAGTATTACGAGTTTTCCCACCGATATACAGAATCTGCTGCTTTGCGGGCTTCTGGATGATCTGATCCAACGCGAGATGTGGGGGGCTGCCGATAGAGCTTTGGAACAAAACGCTGTTGAATCCCCGGATACCCGCACGCAATACTACACCGCACAGGTACAGTATAATTTGGGACGCAAGGTTGAGGCGCGAAAAACATTGGAGCAGCTGATTTTGAATAATCCTGGCGATGTATTTGCTGGGAAAGCAAGGATTTATCTCATGGAGATCGGCAAGGAGCCGGAGCAGGGGTAAAACCAGCGGATAAGCGGGGGGCAATGATGCTGCATTAAGATTGACAATAGATAAACGCACCCCATCCAAACCTTGCCCTTGGGTAAGGCTTTAACGCGTTGGTTTTGCTCCTCCCCCTTATGCCGCAAAGCGGGAGGAGGCTGGGAGGGGGTGCGTTTGTCGGGGATGGCTTGGAAAGAAATCTTTGGGACTGTCGGCTCTTTACTCGGTCCGGTTCCCGGGGATTTATTCGAGTTTGTATTACCCGTGTGTTTATGCGGTCTGTCGGGCGCCGGTGCTTTAAATCGACTCTTGACAACGGTTTGATAATGCAGGTACTATAAAAGCGGGTGAAACGTAAGCAAGGAGGACCTGCGATGAGTATCCGTTGGATTCGCAATGTAATAATTGATGATGAGAAAGCGATTATCGAAATACAGCTTGGTGATAAAAGAATTGGAGATAAGTGCTATACACGTATCAGCAACGAAGTGGAGCACTATTTCGACAACATTAACGATTCGCGTGCCGACATAGTCGCTCAGGGAATCGATATTTTGAAGAAGAAACTGGAAAACAAAACGGTAGCCTATCCGGACGGAAGAGAATATGACTGGCAATAACCAAAACGACGATACCAAATACATAATTATCCACGGACATTTTTATCAGCCGCCTCGTGAAAACCCCTGGATTGATATTGTAGAGCGCCAACCATCCGCGGCTCCGGCCCATGACTGGAATGAGCGGGTGTATGATGAATGCTACCGGCCCAATGCGTATTCCCGTTTGCTTGATGAGCACGGGATGATTACCGGGATTCACAATAATTATTCCAAGATGAGTTTTAATTTCGGGCCAACCCTTTTTCGGTGGCTCGAGGAGCAGCATCCCGCGGTTGTGCAGCGGATAATCGATGCCGACATCGAGAGCCGCGGGCGGTTAAACGGTCACGGCAATGCCCTGGCACAGGTGTTTAATCATATAATACTTCCTCTTTCCTCCCGTCGTGACCAGCTTACTCAGATACGATGGGCCAAGACGTTTTTCCGCAGTCGTTTCGGGCGTGATCCGGAAGGAATGTGGTTGTCGGAGACGGCTATAAATATGGAAACGGTATCGTGCCTGATTGAAGAGGGGATACGGTTTGTGATACTTGCTCCCACCCAGGCCGACAGGTATCGTCCGCTGGAAAGTGAGGGGCAATGGATTAATGCCGATGAGCACGGTGTCGATACCCGGCGAGCGTACAGAGTTTTTCCATATACCAAGGCCGGAAAGAAACTTCAGGGACATCTTGACCTGTTTTTCTTCGATCAGGGGCTTTCGCGAGGAGTGAGTTTCGAAGGTCTTCTCAACGACGCCCGCATACTGGGAGAGAGGCTGCGCTCTTGTTTTGATGATAATCTGCCCGAGACTCAGGCAAGTATCATTGCCACCGATGGAGAGACATTCGGGCATCACAAGGCGTTTGGAGACATGTGCCTGGCGTATTTATTTACTCATACAGCGGCGCAAATGGGGCTTGTACCTGTTAATTTCGCCTGGTTTCTGGATCAGGCTCCGCCTGCATGGGAGGTAAAACTTAAAAATGCGTTTGGTGAGGGATGTGCGTGGAGTTGTGCGCATGGAACCGGCAGGTGGATTCGCGATTGCGGTTGCAGCACCGGAGGTCCTCCTGAATGGAATCAGAAATGGCGTGAGCCGTTTCGGGATGCCCTGGAAGTCGTTCAGAAGAGAGTCGACAGGTCATACGAGAAGGCGTTGCGGCCGGTTATCGAAAACCCCTGGGCGCTTAGGGATGCTTTTGGCAGACACGTAGGAACGATTGATAGAGGAAAAATCGAACGGCTTTTGGAAGAGCATGGTGCGACACGCCCGTTTTCATCCGAGCTGATCGAAACGGTTACAAGGCAGCTTCAGGCCCAAAAATATATCCTGTACGCATTTACCTCCTGCGCCTGGTTTTTCACCGACATTACAGGTATCGAAACAGTACAAAATTTAAGATATGCCGCCAGGGCAATGCAGCTGGCCTTAAATGATCGCGAATTCTCGGCTACTTTGGAAACATTTTTATCCATACTGGAGACCGCCAAGAGTAATCTGCCGGAAAAAAACGGAAAGACCGTTTTTCTCGAACAAGTGATGCCCGATATGAAACATATGCACGTTCTGGCATTCGATACGGTAGCCGATTATTACCTACTTCCCGACCATAATCCGCATAGGCAGCTTTACGGATATTCCATGTTTATCGATCATTTAGACGGGCATAGAAGCGATTGTCGTCATACAGATGCATATGTGGTGGAAATCAGAAACGAGCAGACCGCGGAGAAAGATACAATCATAGTGCTGCTTCACCATCAGGACGGTACCCGCATGAGCGCCTCCACGGCGTCACTGTCCGATTTCCCGGAACGTAAGTTCGATTTGTGGGAAATGGAGCAGCTGGTTACGGATGGAAAAGCTTATACCATGAGTGTGTCCGATCTTTTCTTTGAATCAAGGGGAAGACTGACAAGCCATTATCTGGAGCGAATAAGCAGTGATACGCTGGTAAACTATGAAGCATGGATGCATGGGCATGAGGCGATTCTGGACTCTTTGACCGAGCTTAGACAGCAGCTTCCCGAGTATGTACACGGACCGGTGTCTTTTATACTTAACAACCAGTGGAATAAAGCATTGGAACAGCTTGCGCAAGTGGGGCAGGAAGACACTGTTTTTACCCAGCTTTTGGGGCTGTGGAAAAAAGTGAATAAATACGGTATAACGCTGGATTACGCATTTTCGGTAAACGTTCTGGAGCAGCTCCTAAAACAGGAGATCGAGCGGTTCTCACAGACGCTAAACTCTCAGGAATGTGATCGGATGCGGTATCTGTTGAATATCGTTGACCGGTTTTCTATTCCGATTCATAAAAACAGGCTGGAGGATCGGTTTTATACGGTATTGACCGGAAATATTCAAAAAACCTACGAGGAGATGATGAGCCGGAAAGATGCGGAAGATATTGCCGGTTCGGTGCTTGTGCAGATATTAAGTTTTGCACGAAGAATGAATTTCAACACAGAACAATTTCCTCTTTCCCGAACTAATCAACAAGAATAAAAAAAGGGTTAAAGGTACGTATTGCATTTAAAAATAACCGGAGATATTTTATAGGAGGAAGTGCTCTCATTTTGAGTATGTTCATGCCCTCACGGGAAGGTCATTATGTTTCATGAATTCCTCCTTCTGACGATCGTTAACGTGTTCATTCTGGTATTGGGTATATCGCTTGGACGATCGGTGCTTTTTGTCAGAATGCGAAAAGAAGAAAACCGCAAAAGAGAACTGGAACTCAAGCTTCTTGAGAAGCGTGCGGAAGTCGTCAATGAGGGAAAAGAGATAGCCGATAATCTCGAGGATCTCCTCTACCAGGCTCAGGTTCAGAGGGAAATAAACGACATGATTCGGAAAAAAGACGGCCGGTAAAGTCAAAAAGCCTCCTCTTTGTATTTCTTCGTAAGAATTCTCTCAATTGAATAGTTACTCTTCTGTTTGATCGCGGTTTGAAGGTTTTGGAAAAATTGTACCGAATGCAATTAATATTTGCGGTAATCGAATATAGTTCACCGATTGTCGATTTTCCCGGAAATTGACCTGCATTTTGCTTGTATTTACAAGGAAAAGCAATATACTGAGTGAAAAAAACGAACAATTGAAAAAAAGTATTGACAATAGCATTGCAATTCATTATTATTTCAAGCGATTAGGAAATTTGGTGTATATCGTTGTGGTGAAGGGAGGTGAATAAAATGATCCTTGATGAGCAGTTTGATGCCGATGAGATTCTCAGAGATGTTGATGATCGTTATACGGATGACAGTGATGATGTGGATGATGAAATGCGTGAGCTGAATTTCGGCAACGAACACGATGAGAATGCCAACTACAGCGATATGGCCAGCGACTTGGACAATGCTGAAGACTTGTGGGAGTAACCGGTCGCGCTGAAAACCATAGAGCTAGTATTCTCGAAAGTGTTGATAAAGAGCGACCGACCGGGTCGCTTTTTTCGTTTTGTAACCACCAGGCAGTTTTAGAGAGTAAATGACAAACCAACCATCAGCTTATTTTCTTTCCGATGTCCATTTGGGGGTAAATCTAGAGGGCTACGAGCAGCGAGAGAAGGACCTCTACCGCTTCCTGGATACTGTGGAAAACGGAGCTGAGCTTTATATACTTGGCGATCTGTTTGATTTTTGGATCGATTACAGACATTCGATTCGTCCCGACTATTTTCTTGCCCTGCATCACCTTAAATGTTTGTGTGACAGGAATGTTTCCATCCATTATCTGGCCGGCAATCACGACTTTGCTCTCGGAACATTTCTGACCGACACCCTGAAAATAAAGGTTTATACCGGTGCCATACGAACGCAGATCCAGGGCAAGAGTGTGTATCTATGTCATGGGGACGGACTACTGCCTCATGATAAGATCTATCGTTTGTTGAGGCGGGTCTTAAGAAGTCCTTTCAATCAGTACATCTATAAGCTGCTGCATCCTAATATCGGTGTTTCTCTCGGAACATTCTTCTCCTTTACCAGCCGCTCCCAAAGGGCAGATCCCTCTGCCAAGCGTCTTGAGGAGTATTGCGATGTTGCCGAGCAACTACTATCAAAGCATGATTGCGAATATGTCATGTTCGGCCACACGCACTCACCTGCTTTTCATCGCTTTGAAAACGGGAGAGTATACTGCAACACCGGAGAGTGGATAAAACAGTATACTTACGCTCATTTGCAAAAAGGAGTACTGCGGCTTATGCGGTATAACCCCGATCAAGGCTCGGTTGAGTACGAGGGAAGTTTGTCATAGAGGGGAAGAAGAGCATCGTAGGCATCCTCCAGAGACTGTGAGATTACCTTTGTCTGCCCGATAACCTGCATGAAATTGGTGTCCCCATTCCATCGGGGCACTATATGCATATGAATGTGCTCGTCGATGCCCGCGCCACCGATTCTGCCAAGATTCATGCCTATATTGAAACCTTCCGGACTAAATGATTCGAGTAACGCGTTTTTGGAGTGTCTTACAAGTTTCCAAAGCTCCAATGCGGCTTCATCATTGAGGCTGTCTATGGAGGGGGTATGTTCGTATGGCACAATCATCAGGTGCCCGTTATTGTAAGGAAAGATGTTCATGATAACGAAACAGTACTTTCCCCGATACAAAAGATGTTTTTTTTTGTCGTCGTTTTCCTGGGGGGCGACACAGAAAACGCATCCTTTTTTATTTTTATCTACATCCTTAACGTAACGCATTCGCCAGGGTGCCCAGAGATTCTCCATTCGCATCGAAAAAGCCTTTCTACACAAAAAATATCGTGAGTATCGATACCGCTACGCAATAGAAACCAAAGTAGAACAATTTACCCCGGTCTACAAAATGAAGCAGGAGCTTAAGAGCAAAGTACCCGGCGATAAAACTTGTTATAAATCCTATGATTACAGCCGTAAGCGGCAGATTCATACTCGATATGTCATTAACCTGAAGAAGCGCGGCGCCGAAAATGGCAGGAAGAGCCAGCATAAAGGAAAAACGTCCGGCCTCCGGTCGGGCGATACCCAAAAGAAGCGCGGTCGTTATCGTTGAGCCACTTCTGCTGATTCCCGGAATTATTGCCATTGCTTGTGATATGCCGATTAGGAATGCAATACCCAGAGTCAGAGACCGGGTGCCTCCTTTATGTCGGGCCGAAAAAAACAAAAGCGCGGCTGTTACAAGGAGCATAAGCCCGGCCACATTTGGGTTTGTAAAAAGTTGTTCCAGGGGGTCCTTAAAAAAGACTCCTGCTATTGCCGCGGGAATAGTACCCACAACAATCAGCAGGCTGTACCACCAGGAATCTTTGCGCTGTATCATGTCTTTGGAAAACAGACCGCTGAATATTCCGGTTAAATCCTTACGGAATACGATAAGAATCGCACATGCGGTTCCAAGGTGAAGGATCGTATCAAAGAGAAGATTATCTTTGGTCATTTTTAAAAAATGCTGCATTAGCACAAGATGTCCGGAAGATGATACCGGTAAAAACTCGGTTAACCCCTGAATAAACCCTAGAAAAATATAGCTTAAAAACTCCATTAAAAAAAACTCCATTGTGAAACAGCGCATTGTCCGGAGCGGCGTCTAATTGAAATACGTAACCAGCGAAAATCAGTATATGTAGCTGACAGCGGTAATTCAAATACGGAATGCATTACACGTAAGTATTTAAAAGAATGCGTTTAGCATCCAAAAAACACGTGCCCTTTTTAAGCAAAATAAAAGGACGACTGGTTTAGTTGGCTTATAAAATATATCCCTCACCCATGTATAGCGCGAATAAGACTCATTTGGCCTCGGTAACTGTTAAAGTGTAAGGGCCAGACCAAGATTTATCAGAAAACCGTTGCCTCTTATACCCGCCGCCTCTTCCAGGTCACTAAAGGGGATGGTGTATTTGATGTCTCCGTAAACACCCAGAGGGATTACCGGAAATTTTACGGCTGTTCCAACCAGAAGATTGATCCCAAACGTCGGAGACTGAAAATCTCTTATCATCTTGTTTAATACTCTTTCCTGAAGCTCTTCACCCGATGCTCCGGTAAGAAACGTGCTCAGATTATCGATGTTATCGGTTAGAGTCTCGCCCATAACCTCCTCAACCAGCTCGGAGGTCAGCGCGGGAGTGTTGAATATCATCGATAATCCGCCGCCTGCATACAAACGCACAATTTTCATGCGTTTTGGAAATCGGTAAAGATCTTTTCGAACCGAAAGATCAAACTGGAGCTTAACGAAAGGTGTCTTGGAAAGACCGAAATAAGACATGTCGAATTCTTCGAGAGTAATCGGCAATGTGTCGTATACCAAAAAGTCGCGGTAAGTCACGGATGCCGGATCCTCCATAACTCTTTCTCTCAATGCGGCGTCATCTATATCATCATCCGGCCCTGTTGGATAATGAAGCAGACCTTCGTATTCCCACAGTCCGAAATTTAGCGACAACTGGATTGCGTCTATTATGGGAATTTTGTCGAAAAACACTTTAGCGCCGAAATTAAATACGCTTCGGTTCCAGTCGGTTCGGGAAATCGTAACAGGGAGTAGTCCGTTACGCAACGGGGTGCCCTCCAGGCTGTCCAGGAATGCTTCAATGGAAAACCCGGCGATTTCTCTGTCGCCCATAATTTCGAACAGATATTCCTCCGCCGAATCACTGAATCCTGGGTAAAAAGCCTGCTCATTATAAACATCATCCATATCGAGGCTAAAATCGAATCCCCAATGTACTCCTGCTCCAGCAAAACCGTAGGATGAGTAGCAGCAGGCGAGAATAAATGTCAGAAATGTTAAAAGGCGTAAACGGCCCATAATGCCTCCCTTACCAAATTTTTCCGTTTAAATTGAGAAAACTCGGCCCCTCATGTGCCGATTTAGAAACCCGAGCATCAATAAAAATTACATTCGGTGCTCCTGGATAATCAGCTTTAAAAAAAATGAAGGTTGTCTTTTTCATTTTTTAGATAAGAGAACCGCAAAATAGATGCCTGTTTTACATGACTATCACTTGGGAACCTACCGCCAGCTTCAATTGTTCAGCGGCACTGCCTCCATTGACCGCTATTTCCAGGTATCCTTCCGAATTGATCAAAGCAAGGGGTTGTTTGTGGGCAACCGCGTTATAGTGATCGTGAACTGCAACAGTGGTGCCGTCGGGCAGCCGAGCTTCGCGGCAGCTTCGATCGCCCATATCGGCCGGGCGAACAGAGGTAAATGCATTACCAAAATGATCGATGTAAACTATTGGTGCCTCCAGCGCGTTATCGATTCTTCTGACTCCGGGTAGGGGGAGTGTTTCAATGGAGGAAAGTTTTGGGCCTACCGTACTTAACGGTTTTCCTGCGGATAAGTGTGCCCCTGCAGGCGCGAAGATATCTCTGCCGTGAAATGTTTTGCTTACGGGATGCAGAAAAAGAGAATCGTTTGAGATATGGTGTACCCATGCTTTTTGCGAAAGTACCGTGGAGAGAACACCGTTGTCGGGCGCTACGAAGAGACGGTTGCTTTCCCGAGCCGCTATGGCTTTGCGGCTGCCGCCGACTCCCGGATCGACTACTACTATAAAGACGGTTTCCTCCGGGAAGTAGGAATAACAGGATGAGAGTACGAAGGATGCACGAAGAATATCACCGGGAGGAATCTGATGGGTAATGTCGATTATTTTGGCGGTAGGGTTAATACCGGTTATGACAGCTTTCATACATGCCGTGAACCAGTCGCTTAGTCCGAAGTCCGTAAGAAGGGCAATTGTCGACATAGAGCGATCTCCCGTATGATGTTGAGAAAAAAAAGGAGGCGAAAAACAATCGCCCCCTTTTAAATTAAATCATTCAGAAACACTCTGCGCGGATACAGTAGATAAAAGCTCGTTTACTCTCTGAGAGTAGGCCAGCGGGTCTTTCACCATTCTGCCCTCGGCGATTGTCGCCTGCTCAAACAGAAGTCGAGCCCATTGTTCCAGCTTCTCGTTTTTTGGATCTTTTTCATAAAGAGCATTCATGTTTTGGATTATCGGATGCTCCCCGTTGATCTCAAGAATACGTTTACTCTCCGGAACATCCTGTCCCATTGCTTTCATCAGCTTTTCCATATGGGCGTTCATTTCATTTTCCGCCGTTACCAGGCAACTCGGGCTGTTTTTAAGACGAGTGGTAACACGTACTTCTTTAACATCTTCGCTGAGAATGTTTTTTATGCGCTCGGAGAGCTTCTTCATCTTGCCGGCGATTTTTTTCTTCGCCTGCTCTTCTTCCTTACCAAGCTCACCAAGATCCAAATCACCCTGGGTAACCGACTGAAGTTTCTTTCCTTCAAAATCATAAAGATTGGGAATAACAAACTCATCTATCGGGTCGATGAGATAGAGGACTTCAATACCCTTTTCCTTAAAGACCTCCAGATGGGGACTTTTTTCCACAATATCGCGATTATCACCGGTGATATAATAGATGGCCTTCTGATCCTCACGCATGCGGCTTACGTACTGTTTGAGGGAAACCAGATCCGCAGGATCACCCATGGACGACTGAAAACGAACCAGTTCAAGAAGTTTGTCCTTGTTTTCGAAATCGGAATGAAGTCCTTCCTTGAAAACCGGCCCAAAAGCACTCCAGAATTTTTTATATTTCTCCGGCTCACCTTCAGAAATCTCCTTTAGTTTGCCCAGAATCTTGGAAACCAGAGCTTTTCTTATCTTGGTAATCATCGGATTGTACTGAAGAGTCTCTCTGGAAACGTTCAACGGAAGATCTTCCGAATCGACTACCCCTTTAATGAAACGCAGATAATCGGGAATCAGATCTTTGCAATCATCCATTATGAAAACGCGTTTAACATACAGTTTAACGCCATGCTTGCGCTCGTAGGAATATGCCTCAAACCCCAGTGATTTTTCGGGAATAAAAAGCATGGAGGCATACTCCATCACACCCTCGGCCTTGTTGTGAAGAACGGCAAGCGGCTCATCAAAGCCTCCCAAAGCGCCTTTAAAGAAGTCGACATACTGTTCGTGTTTAATTTCGGATGGGTTTCGTTTCCAAAGTGGCTTGGTTGTGTTAACTACCTCCTCTTTACCCTTTTCATCGGGAAGGTAGATTGGAAAAGCAAGATAATCGGAATATTTTTTGATCAGAGAACGAATCTGCCACTCCTCGGCATAGCTACCTTCATCTTCTTTCAAATAGATTATTATATCGGTCCCGTGAGAATCACGCACAGCCTCATCGATGGTAAATTCATTCTCTCCCTTTGATTCCCATTTTGACGCCGGCTCATCACTACCGGCCCGCTTACTGATAACAGTTACAGATGATGCAACCATGAAAACCGAATAGAAACCTACACCAAACTGTCCTATGAGATTGGAGTCGGCTTTCTGATCGCCGGTCAGCTTTTCTAGAAACGCCCGGGAGCCGGAGCGGGCAATGGTTCCGATATTTTCGATAATCTCCTGGCGGCTCATACCAATTCCATTATCGGAAATGGTTATCGTTTTTGCTTTCTTGTCCGGTTTTATGTGGATAGCAAGCTCCTGGTCTTTGTCAGTTATATCCGGATTTGTAAGACTCTCAAAGCGCAACTTATCCAGCGCATCCGATGCGTTTGAAAGCAACTCCCGCAGGAAGATCTCTTTGTGGGTGTATAAAGAATGAATAACCAGATTCAGCAGTTGTTTTGCCTCTGTTTGAAATTCCATCCTTTGTGTTCCTGTTTGTTCACTCATAGCATCCTCCTGATTCTCAATCGGCTTAGCCGAAGATAACGGTTATGATAATTGTAAAGAAAATGCGGTTAAAATAAATCTTAGTGGTAATATCCCTTAAAACGACCGTTTAAAATAATTTTTGGCGTGTGTTAACAGAAAAATTCATGTCCGCTGATTTGGATGAAAGGGAGATTATGGCGGATACGGCTAAAAATGGCACCATTTCGTGTTCAAAACAAGTATATTCAATTGATTCGGAAGAGTCGAATTTGGATTGGGGCAGTGCCGTATCTAACGGCCGTGAACCGATATCTGTTGACATCTACGGACTAAATCGTACACTATTTGTATCTTGAATCTAAACTAAGTGATTCTCTCGCGGCGATTTGCTCATTGCTTTGGAGCAGAAGAGTTTCAGCAATTTTGGAAATACCGCAACGGGTATTCCACACAATTGCTTCAACCCTTCCGCCCTCAAGGCATCAAGCAACTCATCCACTCAGAACCGCTCAGTTTTAGTTGAACCAATTAACCCTGAATGTTTTAAGCTATAACAGGTCAATATAGAAATGAACCGATTACCGCGGGTTCTCATAGTTGATGATGAAGAGATTATCCGGGATATGCTCGAGATTGAGCTGGAGGATAATTATGAGGTCATAACCGCCGAAAATGGCGAGCAAGCCTTCTCGGTATTAAAAGATAAACCGGTGGATCTTGTAATATCAGATATCAATATGCCGGGAATCAAAGGGTATGAGTTGCTTCGACGAGTAAAGCAGGACTACCCGCACACCAAAACTGCCTTAATAACCGCTTACAATACAGATGATTATATTCGGATGGCAAAAGAAAATGATATCTCCAATATCATACCCAAATCCACTCCTTTTAATTTCGATGAATTTCAGACGATCGTAGACAGCCTGATAACTGAGAATATTTTTGGTTTGAAGCGCTACATGAAGCCCGATTACAGACAGCTTTATGAATTTGACATCAGATCCAGTCGGGAGATCGCGGAAGTCGAAGATCATATACTCAAATCAATTGCCCGCTTTCATAAACCTCAGCCGGTTGTTCAGATCTTGCTGGAAGAGTTGATCACCAATGCCGTATATCATGCTCCCGTAGATGATTCGGGAGTGGAGAAATATCGCAAACACTCAGATGTGGTTCTTGAGGAGTGCGAAAAAGTTGCAGTAAGGCTTGGCAGAGACTCCGAAAAGTATGGTGTATCGGTTGTGGATACCAGCGGTAAGCTGACCAAACAGCAGGTCCTATATCGAATCGACCGTCACGTTCATGGTGAGGGACTACTTGATGAGAATGGACGTGGTCTCCACATGTCACGGTTGTATTCGGATCGTCTCATTATCAACATCAAAAGAGATGTCATAACTGAAGCGATTTTCATCAACTATCTTAATGATAAATACAAGGGATTCAAGCCGCTGTACATAAATGAAATTTGATGTAAGCGACTCGATTCCTCCAATGTCCGCCGGAAGGGTGTTCGGTTCTATTTTTGTAGCATAAGTATCATATATCTGACCTAAGTAATTGAAATCCTACTTGGGTTATGTTCTTGTCTCGTTCTTTCGGTCAGGGCGGTATTTGTCCCGAAACGCAGCGTTTATTCGCGCATGTTGATATTGCTTCTTATGCTCTGATCAGTTTGATTTTGTTATTTGAATTCGAATTCTTGAGAATTCGATTCCGTGTTATTTTTTTTTGAGTGTTTACCGTGCACCGATAGTATTTTGTTTAAGGGGTTAACTTGAGCGTTCATTACCTGAGACAATTGATTCATATAAGTTATGTTGTGATGCTTTTTGGAGGGGCGGTTTTTTCTCAACAACCGGATTCTCCTTATGTTCGTATCCCCGAGGGGTTGAGCTTATATGATACGGCCGAAATTGATTTTCCCACATACGATCCACTTAAGGCTGTGGGACTTTCCGCTCTGCTTCCGGGAGCGGGCCAGGCTTATACGTCCGCGTGGATAAGAGGCGGTTCATTTTTCACCGCGGAGCTTATCACGTCATTGGTGATGATAGATCGGCTGGGTAACTGGGATGAGCAAAAACAAAACACTGAAGAACTCAACGCGTTGGTCCAACAATTGCAACAACGTGTAGACAGCGCCTCCGGAAGTGTTTCCGACAGTTTAGCCTTAGAGCAGAGACTTCAGGAGAATCGCATAAGTTTGAAATTGTCTCGATATGAGCGCAAGCAGGCCAAGTATGCGGCGTATCATGCAATTGGTTGGACGGCGGGAATCTATGTATGGAACCTGATGGATGCGCTGGGGGCATCCAACTACTTTAAAACGACTGAACCAAAAAAGCCTGTGTTAGCCGGATGGCTTTCGGCAATTCCTGGGCTGGGGTTGGGGCAGATATACAATCAAGCCTACTCTAAGGCCGCCATGATTTGGACCATACAGACAATGCTTGGTTTGATGGCTTACGACTACAATAGACTCATGGAATCGGCGGCAGAGTATAGAAGCGAGTATGTGCCTGATAATCCGGAGGTAGCGCAGGTTTGGCAGGGCAGGTATAATGATGCGTTCACCAGACGCAATATGTATTTATGGTATTCGGTCTTTTTCTATTTTTACGGCGTTTTTGATGCCGTTGTGGATGCACATTTGCATGATTATCCCAGACAAATTCGATTTGAACCGGTTGTCGAATCTACGAGGGAGAAAGTGGGTTTAACAGCCGTGGTCTGTTTTTGATATTGGAAATGTTCAACTAAATCAGATAAGGACTTGCATATGCCGGTAACACTTAAAGACATTGCTGAACGGGCGGGGGTCACCTCGGCGACCGTGTCGATGGTGATCAACAACAAACCCAATATTTCGGAGGCTACGCGTAAGAAGGTACTAAAGATCGCGCAGGAACTTCACTACTATCCCAATGCCATCGCGCGGGGGTTGGCTACCCGAAAAGCAAATGCAATCGGTGTTATTGTGCCCAATCTGGCATCTTCTTTCGTAGTGAGAATACTTCAGGGCATAAAAAGTACCAATAGGGATATCGATTACACGGTGCAGCTGTTTGATACGATCGGTCAGAAAGAAACCGAATCCCAGCTTTTCCAGCGTCTGGCTCGAGAGAGACGTATCGACGGTGCAATCCTCATCAGCTCCTCGGTCACCGATGAGGAGTTGAGGGTGTTTCAAGATGAGGCCGTTCCTTGTATAGTTGTTGCAAGACGGTGCGACTTCCTGGACTCTGTTTATGTAAATAACGCCCACGGTGCGACTGACGCGACAAACTATCTGATTGATAAGGGGCATCAGGCGATAGCGTGTGTTATTTGTCGCAAACAAACCTTGCCGACCGAAGATCGTCTAAACGGCTATAAGACGGCTTTGCAGCAGCGTAACATTCCATTTGATGAAAATCTGGTTATCGAGGTTCCAAACGACACGATGGCCGACGGTCTGGAAGTTTTCGATAAGATTATGTCGCTTCCTCATAAGCCCACGGCAATCTTTGTTCCGGCGGGAGACCTGGTTGCAATTGGAATAGTAAAAGAGGCGCGCAAGAAGGGATACTCTGTTCCTTCTGATCTGGCGGTTGTGGGGTATGACGATATTCCGGCGGCCGAAGTCTTTGAACCGATGTTAAGTACGGTCAGGCAGCCCAAGCTTGAAATGGGTGACTATGCCATCAACATAATGGTAGATAAAATCGAAGGGCGAGAGATGGGGGTGAAGCATAAGGAACTCCCGACAAAATTTATCACTCGCGATTCGGCATAGCATAACATATTTTGAACCATACTCCTTAATTATCGACGGCACAGAACGTAATATTAATAGAGATTAAGGAATAGAAAGAACAATAGAAGAAAAAATTATGGGGGTGTACAGGATTTCGACGTGATGGAAGAGGCATACGTTGCATGTCGAGGACGTCGGTTGGCCTCGTAAATCATCCGGCAAACTATAAATGCAGAAGATTATTCTTACGCAATGGCTGCTTAATAAAAGCGGCAAACTCTGTTGGCAGCGCATCCGATGCTTACAGGGTCAAATTAAGGATGCTGGGTATGGTTGGTGCATCGACGATCATACCGAGATTTAGATGATCGCTCGAAAATCAGCCTGTCTGCCGGCGGGTTTTCGGGTTAAATTAAAAGACAGACTATGCATGTAGAAGCGTGTGTTTATCCCACCGCGGACAGGGGTTCGATTCCCCTCACCTCCACCATTAATTTTAAGCCCGTTTTCCTGACTCAAGGCAAACGGGCTTTTTTGTTGCTGTTTGAGGGCAATGATCAGCTAAACAGTGCTGCAAATGAAGGACGCTAAGGTCGAACGAAAAGGATTCCAGTTTGACGAGCGATTTGCCTCAATCTGGGAACGGCTCCCAGACCTGCTGGTGAATCCCCAGTTGTTTCTGGATTCGGCAATCAAGGCAAATCAGGCGATTCTCCACGAGTAGAGAAAAGGCCGGTACGGTATTGAGCCGCCCGTCACATTCATTCACCTGCTTATGAAAATAATTGACAATTACAAAACCAGCGTCTATCAAATACCCTTCCCTAATGTAGCCGGTACAAATTTTCCCAGCTTGACGTGCTTG
>CAZPHU010000056.1:0-1122 GCA_964586285.1 uncultured Fibrobacterota bacterium
CTTTGTTCGAAAATATGCCGAGATGGTACGGGACAGCCTCGATGAGGATCTTGTCGCATACGTAGAATACTCTAATGAGGTGTGGAACAATATTTTCGATCAGACCGACTATTGCGAACGGATAGGCCTGGATCAGGGACTCAGAGATGCCGATCGTCCCTGGGAATCAGGATGGGCTTATTCGGGAAGACGCTCGGGTGAAATTTTTGATATATGGGAAGAGGTTTTTGGCGGAACCGGGCGCTTCATCAGAGTCGTTGCCTCGCAGATGAATACGTATGTCGCCAATATAAAACTGCGCCAGGACGAGGTGTTCAAAAAAACCGATGCGCTTGCCATAGCCCCCTATTTCGGGGGAAATTTGAATGGAGAGCGCCTCAATGATGTCCAAACATGGAGCGTTGAGCAGATCCTGGATTCATGCGAGGTGTACATCGAGGGCCGGGTGCGGGAGGGTATTCAGGATTTTGTCGATTACCTAAACGAGCTAAACGAACGGGAGGGAACCGATATAAAACTGATCGCGTACGAAGGCGGACAGCATCTAAGCGCCTGGAATAACAACCAGGAGGCAACCGATCTTTTCACCCAGGCGAACAGACATCCCAGGATGAAGGAGCTTTATCTTAAATATTTCAATCAATGGATAGAGCTGGGAGGAAAGACATTTGCCAATTTTTCATCCGTAAGCTCACCCGGGGGATATGGTGCCTGGGGAGTGCTCGAATCGGTTGAACAGGACGTGGAATCGGCCCCAAAGTATCAGGCTCTCATGGAGCTGCTTGAGCGGCATTCGGTGGCGGCACACAATCCTGGTCCCCAGAGGAATCGACGGGTGAATCAAAGCATTTCTTTTTCTACACAAGCCGGTGCCGTGCACCTCAGCGCGTCAATGCCGTTTGATTATTCGATCTCAACGGTCAACGGAAGAACGATCGCACACTCCTCCAGAGCGCAAAAAAGTCACACCCTCTGGGCAAATCGGCTTCCCGCCGGCGTTTATGTCGTGAGCTGCCGGGGACATCGTGTTGGGGGAGTGTATAAGATGGTGATGCCGGCTGCGGTTTCGGGATGGTAGTGCAGTAGGGACGCACGGCCGTGGGGATCAACTCTCGGAGCCGG
>CAZPHU010000056.1:1222-22422 GCA_964586285.1 uncultured Fibrobacterota bacterium
GAAAGTCGGTACCCGGCCGTGGGGATCAACTTCCGGAGCCGGGAAAGTCGGTACCCGGCCGTGGGGATCAACTTCCGGAGCCGGGAAAGTCGGTACCAGGCCGTGGGCATCCGCTATGTGAGTAAGAAGTTTTTTCGAATCTATTGATTCATCCGACTCGGATAAAAACCTAAAAAATCATATTTTTCATACAGTAGAATGCCTCTTTAGGATTTGAATAAAATCGATGCAGTACAGAGCCATTGGGAAGAACGCCGTTTAAATTTCACTAAGTAGCGCTGCCAATCTCCTTTTCACCCGGCCACCGTAGTTAAAGCAATTTCCTCGGACCGACCGATACGCCGAAAGATGCTTCCGTACAGATGGAAGTGTTACCGTGTGTTCAGGTGGCGTCTCCTGAAATCCATTTAGGCACAACCGGGGCCCGATAGTTTTCCATCTCAAACAGAAGACTTTCAGGATTGTCACTAACCAGGAGCATGTCGCGGTTCTCCTTTTTTAAGAAACCTTTTTTAACCATGGTATTCACCATATCCATCAAAGGATCGAAATAACCGCCAATGTTTAGAAGCGCCGCCGGTTTGCGATGCAGTCCCAGCTGAGCCCAGGTAAGCATCTCGAAAAGCTCCTCCAGCGTGCCGTAACCGCCCGGAAGCGCGATTATGCCGTCAGACAACTCGTGCATTTTCATCTTGCGCTCATGCATAGTGTCCACCAGTATAAGCTTTGTCAGATTCTCATGCGCGATTTCCTTGCTCTGCAAAAAGTATGGTAGCACCCCGATCACTTCTCCCCCATTTTTCAAAGCACCGCTGGCAACTGCTCCCATCAATCCCACTTTCGCACCGCCGTATACGACTCCCAACCGCAACTCGGCCAGAGTAGCCCCAAGAGCATAGGCCTGATCTTTATAAAGATCGTCCAATCCCGAGCTTGATCCGCAAAAAACCGTTATTCTTTTCATATATTCGTCCAATCGAGAATTCGTGTCCGTTTCAATATAAAGAATGCAATATATATAAATATGATAAGTCGAAAGGTAATCCGTGAAGTTATACTTTTCCATGCGCCTGCTCAAAGTTTCTTGAGTCAAGCACTCCCTTTCATCCTCTGCCTTAGTCTCTCGAATCATTTAGGATGTCAGCGATTCTCCTCGACTGCCGCCTTCCGATCAACAACCGTAACCGTTTGTAGACAGTTAAATTACATCAACACATAACATTTTCGCATACAGACTCCATATATCATTTATATATAGGGGGTTATGCCCCTTTTCCTGTTCGGGTAATCTAACGAAAAAAAAATATTAAATTTTTTTGCTTTCACCTGGAGCAAAAGTATATTAGGGGATATTCTACTAAACTTTTTAGGTTACGTATAATCCAGAGACTGAATTAAAATGATAGTTTCTAGAGACAAACGTAGTAGTTATCATTTCTTACACATCAACTCTGTATAGGAGGAGCCCGGCAAAGATATGATTACGTTTTAGTAACAACTTCGCAATAATTTAAATCAAGAGAACAGAGTCGGTTATCTAGATGCAAAGGAGTATGCATGAAAAACTTTTTGCAGTGTGTGACTGTAATGCTGATTCTGGGGTACGTTTGCGGTTACGGTCAAATCAGCCAGGACCAGAAAGCGGCTTCGTACCTACAGAAAAAGGGAGAAGTGTATTTCACTTTTTCTATTCAATCGCGAGCGCGGTTGGATGAGTTGACTAAGATAATATCAATTGACAATGTAGTCGAAAACAAAGTTTATGCTTATGCAAACGAGCGACAATTCCAGAAATTTACGGCAGAGAATATAGCCTATGAGGTTCTGACACATCCGGGCGATCAGTTGAGTGAACCTGCGATGACAGACTCTTCCCTTAACGGATCATTAGGCTGGTATGGTCTTTATCCGACATATGAAACATATGTCACGATTATGGAGGATTTTGCCCGGATGTATCCCGAACTGTGCAGAATCGAGGAAATCGGTACCACCACAGAGGGCAGAAAGCTGCTTTTTGCCAAGATAAGCGACAATGTCTCCTCTGAGGAGCCTGAACCGTCCTTTATGTACACCGCCGCCATGCACGGGGATGAAGTCGGCGGTTATGTTCTGATGCTTCGAATGATTGACCATCTTTTAAATGAATATAATTCAGACGACCGTATCCGCAACCTGGTTGACAACTGTCAGATTTATATCAATCCCCTGGCCAATCCCGACGGAACATTCGCGGGCGGAAATTCATCTGTGGCGGGCGCTACACGAGGTAACTCAAACAATATTGACCTGAACAGAAACTTCCCAAACCATGTCCTGGGCGATCATCCCGACGGCCAAGAGTGGCAGGCCGAAACGCGGGCCATGATGGATTTTGCCGAATCCAAAAATTTTGTCATGTCCGCAAACATTCATGGTGGAGCCGAGGTGGTGAATTATCCGTGGGACAGCTGGACAAGCGAAAACCAGACAACCGCCGACGACGACTGGTGGCAAACCGTAGCGCGTGAATATGCCGATCTGGCTCAGCAAAACAGCCCGGCCGGGTATATGACCGACCTGAATAACGGGATCACATTGGGCGGAGATTGGTATATAGTTTACGGATCTCGTCAGGATTACATGAACTGGTATAATCGCTGTCGTGAGCTGACCATAGAGTTGTCCAGCGTAAAAATGGTTCCTGAAGAAATGCTCCTTGATCTGTGGGATTATAACTATCAATCGTTGCTTCGTTACATGGAAAGATGCCTGCAGGGTTTGACCGGTACGGTTACCGATGCCCAAACGGGTCTTCCGGTAGCTGCTCGAATCGAGGTCGTAGGTCATGACTTTGACAACTCCGACATCTTTGCCTCCGCGCAGCTGGGCACATACTTTCGTCCGATCAAGGAAGGTATTTACACAATTAAGGTTTCCCACGACAGGTATCCCGATATGATAATCAACGATGTTGTGGTTGGACCGGACTCCTTTGTGGTAAGAAATATCAACCTCGTTTCCGAAGCCGCAAGCAACAACATTGTCCTTTCCGGGGTTCTTCACGATCCAAACGGAAATCTTATCGGCTCACCCAATCCGGACACCCTGGATGTTGTGGTGAGACTATTTAATGCATTCTCCAACGGAACTCTTATGTATACGGAAGAGTTCAGGTCTGTGGATCAAGCGGCCATAGTAATAGATCAAGGAGAGATGCGAATCGCCCTTGGCAGCGGAAGAAGCACCGACAATCTTTCGGATGTAGTTGGAAGCAACAATTATCTGTGGGTGGAATTAACTGTAGACGGCGATACACTAAGCCGTGTTCCATTAACTTCTTCACCTTATATCACTTTACGATAGAAAGGTATGGATTATGCAAAATTTGATTAGGTATATAAAAAAGACCATACGGTTAGTGCCGATGATTCTGCCGGCGATGGCGGCATTTTCGGCAGCCGATCCGATACCGGAGGGTATTTCCATGAGTCCTGAGTCTGACGGATACAGGGTGGATTTCACTCTTCCCCAGTACCGGTTGGATACGACGGAAAGCAACGGCGAGCAATTTTTATTACTTTCGGTGGAGAGTTTTGGGGTCAGCGGTCAAATCGGTGCCCCTCAACTCCCCAGTGTTTCCTTTAATCTGATGATACCGGATGAATCTTCGATACCCGAGATCACTATCACAGATAAAACTGTTAAGGAAGAGGAACTCCCAAAGAGGTTGTATCCCGTCCAGATACCCTGGCCCAAAAATAAGCCGCTGAGTGAACGGCCCTTCAGCATAAATGAATCGTACTATGCCGTTGAAGGAATAAAGGAGCAGCCTTTTTATACACTTTCCGAGCCGTTTGTCATCGCGGGAGTTACCGGAATCACGGTAACGCTTTTTCCTTTCCGCTATGATGCCGCCGTAAATAAGCTTATGGCGGTTGCTGACATGACGTTGAAAATCAAGGTGCCGGGTAGTTTGTCAACAAAAAGCATCAGAACTTCATCGGCTTTTGCCCCTGTGTTCAAGGAAACTTTTGTCAATGCCGCCGAAATCTCGACTCTTGGCTCGTTGGCAGGCGAAAACTATTTGTTTATCACGGCTCCTGAATTTACGGGTTCAATATCACGCCTTGTCGAATACCGAAGACGCGGCGGATACGTAGTTGATGTGTTTACTACCGACCA
This sequence comes from uncultured Fibrobacterota bacterium, assembly GCA_964586285.1. GTDB lineage: Bacteria > Fibrobacterota > Chitinivibrionia > Chitinivibrionales > CAYFVL01 > CAZPHU01. The sequence continues at coordinate 5,387 of CAZPHU010000056.1, forward strand.
GACCGGTAGAACCGAAACTGAAATTAAATCATTCATTCAAAACCGCTATGATGATCCGCAAACGCGGCCCTCTTTCATTCTGCTGGTTGGAGATGTTGGTTATGTCCCTCATTGGTTGGGCGAAGATTCCTGGGTTGATGAAACGGATCTTTACTATGTTACACTTGAAGGTGACGATTACTTCCCCGATGCCTATATCGGGAGATTTCCCGCGACTTCCGAACAAGAAGTCCAAAACATGGTCCGAAAAACAATACTTACCGACAGTCTGAATGACAACATCGACAAAAACGTTTTGTTTATGGCTTCAGAGGAAGAGTACCGGGTGCCGGAAGGTTCTCACAATTATGTGGACAGTGCTTTTTTCCAACCTTTCGGCTATACTTCCACGAAACGATACTGCCACACATACAGTGCGACAACCGATCAGGTAATAACCGACCTCAACAGCGGTCAAAAAGTGCTCGTCTTCGCGGGAAACGCCAACGCATATGTATGGAAGGACGGTCCGAGGATAGAACAGGAAGATGTGCGCTCGCTGTCCAATACGACTTATCCTTTTGTATACTCATTTACCTGCTTAACGGGGGCTTATTCTTTTGATGAATGTTTCGGGGAGACCTGGTTGAGAGTTCCAAACGGCGGTGCAATCTTCATGGGTGCGGGAAGTCTTACTCTATGGAGCGAAGACGATTTTTTTGAGAGGGACTTTTTTGAAACCTTGTTTGCGGACAGTATCCCGCGAAACGGTCCGGCTGTTAACGTAGCGAAAATGAAATTTTACAACCGCTTCTCCCCCGACTACCCGCTGACGCTGCGTTATTTTGAGCAATATAATCTGTTAGGGGATCCGGCCCTTGGTGTATATGCGACATGGTTTGACGAGACGCAGATCACATATCATTCAGGTGAGTTCAGCGATCAATCAGGAGACGGATATATCAGTCCCGACGAAACGGTTAATATTCGTGTAACTCTTCAAAACAACGGGGTCATGGATGCCTACAACGTTTCCGCGACACTCTCTTCTACAGATGCGAATGTCAGGGTAACCGACAACAATGCTTACTTTGGAACAATACACAACCGGGGTGGTACAACACAAGCACAAGACGACTTTACCATTCATGTAGATGCGGACTGCCCGACCCCCTATCTACTGCCTTTGCGTCTGAACATAACCGACACAAACGGAAAAAGCTGGACGACGCAATTTACTGTTGAGGTTTTCACGACCAATACGGTCGATGGGTACGTATTGGCACGCTCCGATTCATCCGCCCTGTCCAATGCTACCATTACATTTTCGGGACCTATCAGCGGGACGACTACAACGGACCACAACGGGTATTACTCATTTAACACCATTGATGGAACCTACACTTTGTCAGCTTCGGCCGAAAACTATCCTCAATCCGAGGAAGTACAGGTTACAGTTCCTCCGGATGTATCCAACTTCAATTTCTATCTCACACGTCCAACCATATCCGTTTCGCCGTCCTCTATAACCGAAAGCCTGGATGCCGGCAATACAATTACACGGGAATTGACGGTAAATAACCAGGGTTATGAGTCTCTGGATTTCTCGCTTTATATCTCGGAGGATCTCAGAAGGGTAACTTCAGCCGAATCCCTATACGATTCCGGCCATTTCGAAGCACTTCATAAAGACTCGGCAGATCGCAGAATCGGGTTACCGGCTCCTAACGGCAGAGGAGGACCGGATGCGTTCGGATATCGATGGATCGATTCGGATGACCCCAGCGGGCCCGAATATGTCTGGAATGATATCAGAAGCAGCGGGGAAGTTCTCTCTCTTTCCGATGACGACAACGAACGCAAAGATCTGTCTTTCTCTTTTCCTTTCTATGAAAACAGGTATTCCAGTATTTATATCGGATCAAACGGGTTTGTCTCCCTTGGTGGCGGGTCAGATGTTTACCACAATTCCGCGATACCATTTTCCGGTAATCCCAACAATATCATTGCCGGGTTCTGGGACGATCTGAGACCAGACTCAAACGTGTACTTTCAGGATTTCGGGTCCAGGGCGGTTGTTCAGTATCATAATGTAAAACAATACAACACCGACGACGTTTATACGTTTCAGATTGTTATCGAGGAGTATGGTGATATTTACTTCTACTACCAGTCGATGACTACAAATCTGGGCAACGCAACAATCGGAATAGAGAACCAGACCGGTGAGGACGGACTCTGTATCGTTTACAACAGCGCGTACGTACACAGCGAAATGGCGGTGCATATAACTACGAATGAATGGATATCGGCGAATCCGACTTTTGGGGTTATTCCTCCCCGCTCTTCCGTTATCGTTGATGTAACGCTTGATGCCAGGGATCTGAGGTCGGGAAATTACTCAGCGAGTATCAATCTAATGCACAACGATCCTGTGGCGCCCAATCCCTTCTCGGTTCCGATAAACATGAGTGTTACCGGAAACGGCGAAATCGTGATGCAGCCGATATTGACCGGCGTTTCGGCGATTCCGGCGACTCGCGCCGGTGGGTATATAATCGAGAATGTAATAGCGGGCAGCGCGGCCGGCGGAATGGCTCAGGGAGAAAGATATCACCTGTTTTTACGTTAACGTACAAATTAATCAAACGATTTATATATATAAGGAAGGAAAAAATATGATACACATGTTTAACAAAAAAGCATTGATGTTGTTGTTTGTCGCACTATGTCTTCTTATACCGTCAACAGGTCAAGCCGCCGACTTCTCCGACAATCATCAGGACGGTTCACTTTCGGGATGGACTGTTGAAGGGGGACGCACCTGGTCCGAATCAAACGGCAGCGCCTTGCCTTCCAACTCAAACTCAAACAATGGATTCCTTATCAATAATACCTCCCCCTCATCCAACGGAGTGCTGGAGGTTAGGATGAGCGCCGATCAGTGGAATGGATACCGAGGCGGTGTGGTCATTCGCTGGAATTCTCCGCAATCCTTTTATTACATAGCGGTACTTCCGGGCAACCAGTGGAGTAATTACATCGCTTTCTGCAAAAATTCCCTGGACGCGACCTCCGGAATCAGAGTAGCCCAAAACTTCCCACTTAACACCACATTTACTTTGAAGATCGAGATGCAGGGTGATAGGTTCATTTTCTACATCGACGGTGTTCGCAGAGGTGAAGTTACCGACGATGATATCACATCGGGGAAAATCGGATACGCACACTCAAACGACTGGAACAGGTATACTTCATACGACCAAATTTCCTGGGCCGATGCCGGAACAGCAACATATACACTGAGTGCTCAGACAGAGGGCGACGGAACAGTCGAACCCGAATCAGGCGTTTACAACGCGGGGGAAAGCGTTACTGTTGAGGCTAATGCGAACAGCGGATGGGTATTTGATCACTGGAGTGGAGATTATAGCGGCACAGAAAACCCGGCAACGGTCATCATGAACAGCGACAAAAATATCACTGCTCACTTTGTTGAGGAAACGCAGTACTTTACATTTTTATATATTGTGGAAGGTTACGGATCTGTTCAACCAGACTCCGGTGTATACACCCGGGGAGAACCCATTACCATTGAAGCTACCGCAGAACCGGGATGGAGATTCGATCACTGGAGCGGAGATTTGTCAGGCTCTTTAAATCCCTATGATACGGTCATGAACGGTGATATTTATGCGGTTGCACATTTTGTAGAGGAAACGCAGTACTTTACATTCACAAACAGTACCGTCGGAAACGGATCTGTTCAACCCGACTCAGGTGAGTATGCCGAGGGTGATTCCATACACATTCGGGCGACAGCCGACCCGGGATGGAGATTCGATCGTTGGGGCGGGAGCTTGTCAGTCTCATTAAATCCCTATGATACGGTCATGAGTGGTCATATTCATGCGATTGCGCATTTCGTAGAAGAAACGCAGTATTATCGTCTGTCTACCGCAGCCACAGGTAGGGGATCGATTCAGCCCGACTCAGGGGATTATGAGGCAGGCGAAACGATAACCCTTCAGGCTGCCCCCGCCCCGGGATGGAGATTCGATCACTGGAGCGGAGATTTGTCCGGAACTCAAAATCCCCTGGAAATCGTTATGGACCGTAATCTTTATGCCGTCGCCAATTTCGTGGAAGAGACATCGGTTCCAAACAGCGAGAAGATAAGTATCACCGCGCGTCTGTTTGACTCCGACGGCAATCCTCTTGGGAATGATTTGCCGGTGGCCATGGATTTCACGGTCAGATTATACGACAGACAGGCCGGAGGTAACCTGATGTATACCGAAACGTTTTTGGATATGCACACGCAGGCCGCAACAGTTTACAGGGGATATTTTGTCGTTCGTCTGGGCGAAGGAACAACAGGTGACGATTTACAGCAGATAATAAGGGGTAACAACAACCTGTGGGCGGAAATCGTTGTGGATGATACTACTATACCCGAAAGGATACCGCTTACCGCCTCTCCATACAGCATTCAAAGCACTCTTGCTTACTAGTACAAATGAGAGATTAGTTTTCTCCCATTTACATCAAAAAAAAGGCGGTATGAACCGCCTTTTTTTTATTTACCAGAGCTGAAGACAACGGTCAATCGAATATCTTCTTTACCGTTTCCGCGACTTTTTTACCCAGATTAGCGGCGGTCTTTATGCCGACCGAGTCTTTTTCGATCCCTTCATCGAATCCACTCCAAAGTATTCCTCCAAAATGACTGGTCGGGGAAGCATCCGAGACCACAGTCATGCCTTGAATGAGAGCGTTCTTAACAAGATCCATAGCGGCCAGCTCCTGCCCCCCGTTGCGTGAGCGACCAACCGCAAGCACCCCGGCCACCTTGTTTTCAAACTTGAAGCTATTTCTTCTAAACAAAACGCACCGATCGATAAAAGCCTTCATCTGTGATGTGACCCCGCCAAAGTAAACGGGAGATGCCAGGATCATACCTTTAATATCTTCATCCTTCAGCAGGGGAAGAATGACATTGGTAAAGTCGTCGTCAAGTGAACAGGTAAATTCTTTTCTACATTTACCGCAATCGACACAACCTCCGAAATTATAGGCTCCAAGCTCAATGACCCGGGTTTCGATCCCATGCTCTTCGACGGCCAAAAGGGCCTTTTTCAATCCGAATAGAGTCGTACTGTTCTTTTTCTTGGGACTTCCACAAATTCCCACTACTTTCATACGATTATAACCTTTCCTCTCCCATTTTCATTTACCCCCAAACTATCGCCGGTCAAGAGGGATATAATTCTTTTTTAATGAAACACTCTTATATGCCGGACGGATAATACGCCCTCCACCTACAAGTTCTTCGATACGATGAGCCGCCCATCCGGCGATTCGGGACACCGCGAAAATCGGCGTATACAACTCCGGGGGAATATTAAGCATACTGTAAACAAGACCGGAGTAGAAATCTACATTTGTAGCAATTTCCTTGTTTTTAAGATCTCTGAGTACCTGATGTGATATTCGCTCCACCGTCTCATACAGTTCAAACTCACCCTTGTCTTTTTCTTTAACCGCAAGCTCCCGCGCCTTATCTCTCATAATAGCGGTACGCGGATCGGAGAGGGTATAAACCGCATGCCCCATACCGTAAATAAGCCCGCAACGGTCGTAAGCCTCCTTGCGCACCAGCTTCACCAGGTAATCTTCAATCTGTTTCTCGTTTGAACAGTCCTTTACGTTCTGCTTCAGGTCCTCCATCATCCGCATGACTCTAATGTTTGCCCCGCCGTGTTTGGGCCCTTTGAGGCTTCCAACCGCGGCCGCTATCGCCGAGTAGGTGTCGGTACCGGTTGAGGTTACCACATGAAGGGCAAAAGCGGAGTTGTTTCCTCCCCCATGTTCCGCATGAAGAACCAGGGCCAGATCCAGAGTCTCAGCCTCCAGTCGCGTGAATTTGCTGTCGGGGCGGATCAGGTACAGGAAATTCTCAGCGGTACTCAGTCCAGGCTGGGGACGGTGTATGAAGAGGCTTTCGTTGTCGTAATAGTGTCGTTTGGCCTGATATCCATACGCGGTCATCGTAGGGAAACGGGCCAGTAACTGGACGCATTGTTGTAAGACATTGCAAATGCCGGTGTCGTCCGGATTGTTGTTGTCGTAGGAGTAGCAGGCCAGTACAGAGCGGGCCAGCTTGTTCATGATATCGGAGCTTGGCGATTTGAGAATCATATTCTCGGTAAAACCATCCGGCAACTCACGATATCCCTCCAGAATACGGTTAAACTGTTCAAGCTGTTCCCCGGTTGGAAGGGTACCGAAGAGAAGCAGAAACGCGGTTTCTTCGAAACCAAAACGTCCCTCTTTCTGAAACCCCTCGACTATATTCTGAATTTCTATACCACGATAACGCAGCCGACCGTCGACCGCATGCTTTTCACTCTCGTCGAAAATGTACCCGTGAACTTCTCCAATTGTGGTAAGTCCAACCAGAACACCGCTTCCGTCGGAGTTCCTAAGCCCTCGTTTTACATTATAACGGCTATACATCTCTGCATTTATGCCGTTGTTTGTGATGACCTGATCGGCCATTTTTTCGTAAAAGTCCATACTCCAGCCCCTAATCCCCGCGGTTTACTTCTCCGCCACTATGGCGGCTGATCCTCATAATTCTCAAAGCTTTTGTAATATACATTTTAGTATTGGTATTTCAGAAACCACCCAAATCCCACCTGTCCGGGGAATGGTATTTGCTGAAAAAATTTGGGAGGCCGTCGACTTTTTTCTTCAGTTTTCCGGGGAGGGTAATTTCATGCTGCTGCATCCGCCTGCCGATCGTAACATTGATGAAAAGACCAGCGAACATATTCGAGAATTTGTTCTTCAGGACTTTAACACAAGACAGTCTCAAGAGGTCGTTCCGGCTTTTGCTCCAGATAAGTTTTGGCAGGGGCTAAAAGATCTGGGGACCGAATTATGGCTTGATACCGGAGATATTGGCGCCGCGTGTGACCTGTGGTGCGAACAATTCAGTGCTTTGACAACCAACAACACTCTTTTGAATAAAGAAGTTCAAAAGGGAATATATGATGACCTTATCAAAAGGGCCGACCACCTGCTGAAGGATTTACCGTCACAGGAGCAAATCGTGGAAACGGCATTCATTCTCAATACCCGCCATGCCTTACGACTTGTACGTCAGTTTAATGCCAAGGTAAGTGTAGAGCTTCATACCGATATGGCGCACGATATCGAGCGCACAATTTCTTTTGCGCGCCGGACCTATGCGGTTCATCCCGAAAATTTCATCATAAAGGTACCATTTACTCCCGCAGGCATAATTGCCACGCGAACGCTGCGGGAGCTTGGGATACCGGTCAATATGACCCTGGGTTTCAGTGCCAGGCAAAATGTTTTTGCAACTGCTGCGGCGCGTCCAAATTACGTGAACGTGTTTTTGGGAAGGATAAACTCGTATATTTCCAAAAACGATCTCGGCAGTGGAGAGATGGTTGGTGAGAAGACGGTACTTGCAAGCTGCCGTGCCGTACAGACGGTGTCCAGGCGCAACCCGTTCCCAACCCGTCAGATCGCCGCAAGCCTTCGCGATCCCCGGCAGATAAAAGCTCTCGGGGGCATACCGGTCATCACCATGCCGGTCAGAGTAGCAGCGGGAGCAAAAAAAGAGCTGACACGTTCCTGGGTATCACACGTGGATGATGATTACCAGATTGTTGTAGCGCCCGATATCGATCCGCGCGAAATTCGAATCGAGACATGCTGGGATTTGAAGGATAATGAAAAGAAACTTGCGGATGCCCTTCTGGACGGAGTACCTGAGTCGCAGGAGAGGCTTATCGAACTGTTCCGGGACTATGGGGTGCACGATATTTTTCCAGCGGTAACGGAAAAGGAGCTTGATAACATTCGAGAAAACGGTAAGATTCCCAACCATTCCGTATGGAAAGCATCCATTCGTGAAGAGCAGATTGCTCTGGATTCGCTTCTTAATCTGGCCGGGCTGGAATCATTTACCAACGATCAGAAGCAGTTGGATAAGCGCATAGCCAAAATAATAGGCAAGTAGGCGTTGCGTTAATCTGCCCAAGTTTTCGTTTTCATTAGCGTTCATCAGCAGACCACATATGCTTTATTAGCGCTTATTAGCGCTTTTCAGATTTGAATAACCACATTCCCAAATGCGATGAAATCGAGGATAGTGCTTTTATGGCAGTGAAAGTATTCCTCCAGGCGGCGATAGCCTGCCGAGTTGCTTACCGGTAAAGAGGAGCGATTTTCCACCTGATCTATCAGTTTCTGATAGTAGGTAAATGCGGATTGGAACAGTTGGTTGATCGTGAGAATGATTTTGGCGTTGGCTCCAAGGTTTTTGCTCCAGATGTGGCGAAGCTCCCGATCGGTGATCCCCAGCAGCATCGCCCAGTGTGACACATACTTTGGCTGTTGCTCTATCAAGATCTCCGTTGCCGCATTGAGGGTATCCTTTGTTAACCCATACCTTGGATTAATGATATTAAACAGTGCGTACTTATTGACGATCTTCACGAATTCATCGGGATTAAACTCGGGAGATTTTTCGATAATCGCCTTGGCGCCGCACTCCCGTGCTTTAAACCCCTTTGTGGGTGATGTGCTTCCGGTGAATATTATAAAAGCGACTCTGTCGGAATATTTCTTTATCAGATAGAACTCATCATTGTGCAGATCGCGCAATCCTAAATCTATCACGCACAGATGGATGCGCTGGGGTGAGGCCAGAAGCGGCTCGGCAGCGCCGGCAGTTGATGCGGTATTTACGGAATACAGCTCAACCGGGGAGATGATCTTTTGAAGAAGCGATCGTATCTGCTGATCGTCATCAACAATCAGCAGATTTATGGATTTGTCCAGAAAGTAATATGGTGGACGATCTAACGGCATGCTCAATCTCTAAGGTTTTATCAAAAGGGGACGAAAAAAGTCTCACATAATTATTACCATTTCGTCCCATTTTGTGCAAGATCGGTACCAATCAGTGATGAAAAAGGCGAACGCCGGAAAAGGCCATTACCATTCCATATTCATCACAGGCATCGATAACTAAATCATCCCGTACCGATCCTCCCGGCTGAACGATATAGCTCACGCCGCTTTGTTTAGCCCTGTCGATATTGTCGCGAAACGGGAAAAAGGCATCCGATGCCAGCGATACTCCTGATACTCGGTCCAGAAAGTCTCTTTTTTCCTGAATCGAGAGCTTATGTGGAACCTTGTTGAAGTTTTGGCGCCAGAAATGATGCTCCGCATCGGTAAGAGACTCCTCCAGATACTGATCGATCGCATTGTTTCGCTCGGCTCTGTTGACCTCAGGCTTGAAATCCAGTTCGAGAACTGTTGGATGTTGACGCAAAAACCATCTGTCGGCTTTGGTTCCTGCCAAACGGGTACAGTGGACTCGAGACTGCTGCCCGGCTCCCACCCCGATAACCTGCCCGTCATAGGCAAAACAAACTGAGTTTGATTGAGTGTATTTAAGGGCGATCTGCGCAATCACCAGGTCTCTTTTAGCCTCCTCTGGCAACAGTTTCTTTTCTGTAACCACATTCTCAAGCAGCTGCATGCCGGGTACCACATCATTATGTCGCTGCTCGAAAGTGATACCGAAAACCTCTCTGGTTTCCATTTGCGGCGGCCGGTATGATGTATCCATCTGAAGCACCGCATAGTTTCCATTCCTCTTTTGTTTCAGAATCTCCAAAGCTTCGGGTTCATATGCCGGAGCTATGACTCCGTCGGATACCTCACGCTTAATCAGATTGGCGGTAGGCACATCCACCGTGTCACTGAGCGCTACCCAGTCTCCGAATGAACTCATCCGGTCGGCACCGCGTGCACGCGCATACGCCGTTGCCAGCGGACTAAGCTCCATATCCTCTACGAAGCAAGCCTTCTTAAGCCCATCACTCATGGGTACCGCAACAGCCGCACCCGCCGGGCTCACATGTTTGAAAGAGGCAGCCGAAGGCATATCTAGCTCCTGTTTCAGTTCCATAACCAGCTGCCAGCTGTTGAGCGCATCTAATAAATTGATGTAGCCCGGAGAGCCGTTGAGTACCGAAACCGGTAATTCTCCCTCCTTGACATAGACTCGCGCCGGCTTTTGATGAGGGTTGCAACCGTATCGAAGCGACAATTCCTTGCTCATAGTATAACTCTCCTTACAGTCTCTCTCCATTAGTGAATATGCATAATCGTTTGGAGCCGGCTGTTACCGGCCCATACCCTGTGCGGAGTCATTCGAATGTTTTCAGCTTATCGAAATCCAGCGTCGCGAAATAATCCTTTATTGTTTCGGCGCGACGAATCTGAACCGTCTCGCCGTTTTCCCGATACAACAACTCAGCCGACCGCAACTTTCCGTTATAGTTAAATCCCATGGCATGCCCGTGTGCACCGGCATCGTGAATGACCACAAGATCGCCCGGCTCAACCGCGGGCAGCGCTCTGTTGACAGCAAACTTATCGTTATTTTCACACAACGATCCGGTTACATCACAAACCATATCATGCTCCAGATGCTCTTTGCCCGGCACGGTAATGTGGTGATATGCACCGTATATAGCCGGGCGCATCAGATTGGCCATCGTAGCATCCAGACCGACGAAAGTTTTGTAGGTTTTTTTCAGATGACGAACCCGGGCAACCAGATATCCGAAAGGCCCGGTAATCATGCGACCGCATTCCATGTATAGCTTCACGGGGGCCAGTCCGGCCGGCTCGATAATTTTGGCGTATTTGCGTTTGATCCCTTCGGAAACCACCCGAAGATTAACCGGTTCCTCCTCGGGCTTATAGGGTATGCCAATACCACCGCCGATATTCACAAACTCTATCCTTATACCAAGCTCCTTATGCAGCTGAGCAACCAGCTCGAACAAAATCTCCCCGGTTTCAACAAAGTAGGTCGGGTCAAGTTCATTTGAGGCAACCATGGTATGAATACCGAATCGCTCGACACCCTTTTCCTTTGCGATTCGATAACCTTCAAACAGCTGCTCTCTGGTGCTGCCGTATTTAGCATCCTCGGGATGACCTATAATTACATTTCCCTGCTTTAGAGGACCGGGATTATATCTGAAACATATAAGCTCCGGCAGCCCCGCATGTGTTTCCAGATATGAGAGGTGCGAAAGATCGTCCAGGTTGATGATTGCTCCCAATTCACGTGCGGCCTTGAATTCATCGGCGGGTGTATCGTTTGAGGTGAACATGATGTCCTCACCCACAATACCCACCTTTTGAGATAAAAACAGTTCCGGAAGGCTGCTGCAGTCGGTCCCGAAACCCTGCTTCTTCAGTATTTTGAGGAGGTAGGGATTGGGAGCGGCCTTTACGGCAAAATACTCTTTAAAATCCGGAGCCCATTTAAAAGCTTCGCGCAACTTGCGGGCATTCTCAAGGATTGCCTTCTCATCGTATATATGAAAAGGTGTCGGAAACTGCTCTACGATAGATTGCAACTGTGATTGGCTAAACGGTATAGTTTTCCGGGACATATACACTCGCTCTCAGCGTTTGAAATATTAAAAAACAGAAAAGATCGATTCTTATAATGGATGCTTATGGTGCCCAAACCGGAACAAAAAATGTGTCCGAAAAACATCCCCACGGCAGAACACAAAGCGTTTAAAATACAATTTGGCCATTCCTGATATTAAAGACCTGATGCGCATTCGGTGTTAAGACCATAAAGCTAGACAGCTTAGGAGGAGCTGAGGTTTATGGTCTCATCGGGATGCGATATCTAAATGAAAGCAAATAGCATGCTTCTATTTTATTCGTCGACGGTATCGAAATCGCCCCAGCGTACAATCTCTTTTATCGACTTGCGTGCTTTTTTGGTTGGAACTTCGCCGGAATAACCCAGTGGAGTCATCGCTACCGGCTCTATGTGCGAAGGGAGTTTTAGTGCCTCCGAAGCTTTTGCCGAATCGAATGCACCGATCCAGCAGGTACCCAAACCCAGGGCAGTTGCAGCCAAAATCATATGGTCCATAGCGATCGCCGCATCGACATCACCATAGGATTTACCATCTCGCCTTTTCCATGCGTTTTGCCTGTCGCAGCATACGACGATAACGACCGGTACCTTCAAAAACCACTCACGACTATATACATATTTGAGTCTTGAAATTTGCTCGGAGCCCTTAAGAACAACAAAGTACCATGGCTGATTATTAACGGCAGAGGGTGCTTGCCTGCCCGCTTCCAGCACCATCATAACTTTTTCATTTTCCACGGTTTTTTCTTCATAAGACCGGATCGATTGCCTGATAGAAATTAGCGAAAAGATATCCATTGGCCTGCTCCTGTCTTCTATTATCATTTGTCGGGAATACTAAAATATACGCTCATACATATTAAGGGGCAATACAAAAGCTTTTACTTGTCACACCTGGATCGGACACAACAGGCCGAGTGTCCAACCGGGCGCACAAACAAAAAAAGGAGACGAATTTCTCGTCTCCTTTTTTTTGTCTGTCGGAGCTGGTTTGCTCATTAGCCAAGAAGCTGTAACACTCCTTGAGGAACCATATTCGCTTGAGCCAACATACCGGTTGCCGACTGAGAGAGTATCTGGTTGCGGGTAAACTGAGCCGACTCTGTAGCAAAATCGACATCACGGATAAGTGATTCAGCCGACTGCTGGTTAGTATTGGAGATGGTCAGATTGTTGATCGCATGTTCCAGACGGTTGACATACGCACCCATATCCGAGCGCATGCTGTTCACACTATCGATGGCGGTGTCAAGTGCACTGATTGCCGCCACGGCGCCGGTCTGTGAGTTCAGATTGTGAGTTGTAGATTCAATGGCCAGGGATTCACTGGTGAGGGTATCGATGGAGATAGAGATACTGTCAACACCCCGGGTTGAATTAGCATCGATCCACAAAGCCGATCCATCGCTTCCTTCTCCAAAGCGCCCTGCATCCGAGGAGATAAGCTTCTGGTTATTGTAGTTTGTCACCCCGGCAATACGATCGATTTCATTTATAAGTGCCGAAAACTCCTGATTAGTATAGGCACGTTCCGTATCGGTTAACGTGTCATTTGACGACTGAACCGCAAGCTCACGCATACGCTGCAGGATATCGGAAATCTCGTTTGCGGAACCTTCGGCAACGTTTATCGCCGCGATACCGTCCTGTGCGTTGCGCATGGCCTGAGCAGTACCTTTTACCTGTGTGCGAAGATTTTCGGATACTCCCAATCCGGCGGCATCATCACTGGCACGGTTGATACGCAGACCAGTTGACAACTTTTCCAGGTTGGACGACATGGCACTATTCACTCTCTTGAGTGAGCCCTGTGTAGTCATAGAAGAAATATTATGATTGATACGCATAAGAAACCTCCTTGTTAAACGCACCGGCTGCGTTTCCGGTCCGCCCGTTGGTAATTGTTCGGCATCCTTGCCGAACCGTTAGTTTTTTTCAACACTTATTCAGTAATCGAGCTAGATCAGCTTTCCCGCGAAAATTAACTCTAATCCTCCTTTCGGTGTAGTGTTGTTCTCGAACTCTCATTACCTGTATCGACATTTCGATTCTCGGACTTTAGCTTTTTTGTGAGCAGAATCTGCAACTCTCTGATTCGCAGCGTATTGCATCGATGTATCAATTGTCGGCGTATCCACCTTCTCATTCAGGTATTTTCTCGAAGCCGTTCGACGGTATCATGGAAGATATCAGACCATTTTTCTGAAGGCGTTTTCGAGTTTGACGGTAAAGGCGATTGAATCGCATAAGGGGGAGTTTAACAAAGCCGAACGAAGGGATTTGCGCAGGCTTGCCAGATGTGTTGTGTGCCGGGATAAAAACAGAGCCTTGGCAACATAATCATCACAGTTTTGCGCGACAAGCGAACCCAGACCGATATTGGACATGATACTGTACCCTACTCGTGCGGCATGATGATTCCCCTTAAGGCTAATCACCGCAACTCCCATCAAAATCGATTCGAAAGTAGTAGTGGTTCCGTTATAGGGGAATGTGTCCAAGGCGATATCAATTCGGTTGTATTGTGCCAGATGTTCCCCGACTTCACGTTTGTGGCCCTCAAGTATCAGACGAGACCACTCGATTCCGTGAGCGGCAAACCGTTCGAACATCTTCTGACGCACTTGTGGGTCCTTGTTCTGCCTGGCTTTAATCACCAAACGGGAGCCGGGCGATCCTTTTAGAATCCGTGCCCAGATCTCCACCACGTCGTCTGTTATTTTTGGAAGATTATTGAAGGAGCCGAAAGTGATAAAACCATTTCTTTCACATGGCAAAGACGATGGATTCGGCGCATTCTCCGGGGGGGTGTAGCAGAGAAAGGATGGCGACAGACGAAAGAGCGCTTCTGTATGAAAGCGCTGCTGCCCGGGCGGATCGGCAAACTCATCGGTGAGCCGATAGTCCATTGTCGATAATCCGGTGGTGGCAGGATAACCAAGATAGGTGACCTGCACGGGAGCAGGCTTCATGATGAACAAACCCATCCTGTTTTGCGCACTGTGCCCCGCCAAATCTACCAGAATATCGATTCGATCCTCTATTATTTGTCCTGCAACATCCTGGTTCGACGCGGCTGCGATATTGCGCCAGGCGAAGGCGTACGATTTTAACCGCCGGGTAACCTCATCGGCAACGACAACATCGGAATAACAGAAGACTTGAAAACACGATCGAGTATGTGATCTTAATATTGGCTCCAGAAAATAAGCCACCGAATGGCGTCTGAAATCAGAAGACACATAACCGATACGCAAAACGGTACCGTCGGTCTTCCTGCTTTTTCCGTGAGAGTACTGCTTAATCCCTTTACCCACGCTGGATTCGAATAGGACATGTTCGTTAAAGCGCCGGTGGTTTGTCAATCTCGGCAAATAGCATAAAGCAAGTAACCTGTTTGAGTGGGCCGGTATATTGACAGGATCCAGGGCGATTGCCTTTTCATATGTTTTGACAGCCTCTTCAACTCGTCCCTGATCTTCCAGTGCATTTCCCAGGTTTATGTAAAGCATCACCTGATCGGAATCGACACGAATCGCCCGCCTGAGAAGTTTTTCCGCCGCGCAAGGATATCCAAGGATATTATAAACAGCCCCGAGGTTGACAAGTGCACCGATATGATTTGGTTCCACAGCCAACAGCTGTTCGAAATGAGAGGCGGCCTGTTGATATTGTCCGACCTGATACAGCGTAGTGGCGAGATTATACCGGAACTGAATGTTTGACGGCTCAGTCTCCGCGGCCTTCTTCAGAAAAGGCAACGCTTGTTGCGGTTTCATCTCAAGAGCCAGGACAAGTCCGGTGAGATGATTTGCCCGTCCGTCTTCAGGATTAACAGCAAGAGCTTCTTTCAGAAAGATTTCGGCATTGCCATACTCTTTTCGAGCCAGCGAATCGCACCCTCTTTTTAACAAATCTTCAAAACATTCACCCATTATCCCTGCGGTTCTCCAAATTATTCATTTTCCGTAAAAAGCAGATTATTTGGCTTGGCGGACTCAGAGGACTAAAAAGCAAACAGCCTGTCGTTCTTATATTTATTTTACTTTTTTTTCATTTAAGTGTACCAATTGAAGGCAAAACAGTCAACTTCGCCCTGAAAGCTGCCCACAAGCTCCACTTATATCTCTTCCCCGGCTTTTCCGTACAGTTACGGTAAGATCGGCCTTGCGTAGTTCCTGAGCAAAGTTCAAAAGCGCGCTTTCGGTTGGTTCACTCTGTCGCTCACCGGAGTGAGGATTTATGGGAATCAAATTAATCTTGCAGGAAACCCTGTTAAGTAAACTCTTTAGGCACTGTACAGCTTGCGGGGTATCGTTTTGTCCCGCTATTACCACATATTCAAACGTAACCGGCTCACCGGTAGACCGGGCATAGTCGGAAGCTGCTTCAACAAGTTGTGAGATAGGGTATCGATGATTGACGGGCATGATCTCGTTTCGTAACCTGTCACTATATGTATTTAGACTGACTGCCAGTCCCAGGTTCAGTCCGGTATTTTTGAGTTTATCTATGGCCGGTATAACCCCGGCCGTAGATACGGTAATTCGTTTTGCACTAAGATTTAATCCGTCCTCGTTCATAATTATTTCGACAGCCGACAAAAAGGTATCGAAATTGAACAACGCCTCCCCCATACCCATAAATACAATATTTGTTATACGGGCGTCTTCGCGTTGGGCGATGTAGTCGTTTACGGCAAGCAGCTGTCCCATGATTTCATGTAAACTAAGATTACGAATAAATCCTAATCGGCCGGTTTCACAAAAAACACATCCGAGAGCACAACCCAGCTGACTTGATATACAGGCGGTTCTACGCTTTTTATCGTACAGCAAAACGCTTTCTATCATTATTCCGTTCTCGGCGGGAAAGCCGAACTTGACGGCATCTTTGGATGATGATTCGATAACTCGCGTGGGCGTAAGTTTTTGAATGGGATAGCAGACTGCCAGTTTCTCCCGTGACTTTTTGGCTATATTTGTCATCTGCTCGTATGAGGAAACTCGTTTCTGGTAAATCCACTTTGTGATCTGCCGTGCACGAAATCCGGGCTCCCCGGCATTCCGGATTGCACTGCGCAGCTGTGTCAGCGAAAGATTCGTTACCAGTTCGGGTTTTCCCTGGATAGGACCACTCATACTAAATACCTAAGTTCGGCAGAGCCAAAGAAACATGGATCAAAGATCGAGGAATTAGAAAAAAGAAACTACTTAGACAAATAATACGTCAAAAAGCGTGCTTTTGTCAGAAAAAAACTAAAAAAAAAGCCACCGGCCTGTAAGGCTGGTGGCGAATGAAACTAAATGCGGTTGGCCGGACTCGAACCGGCACGGGAATACACCCACTACCCCCTCAAAGTAGCGTGTCTACCAATTCCACCACAACCGCAATGTTTTCAAAAGGTTATTTTACTCTTCCGGTGTCTGTTCGGGTTCTTGCTGCTGCTGATCCGGATCCGGTGCCTGCTCTTGCTGGGCCGGAGCCTGTTGTTGCTGCTCCTGCTGACCAGCCGGTGCGGGTGTCT
>CAZPHU010000056.1:22522-25074 GCA_964586285.1 uncultured Fibrobacterota bacterium
TGCTGGGCCGGAGCCTGTTGTTGCTGCTCCTGCTGACCAGCCGGTGCGGGTGTCTGCTGCTGAGTATTACCACCCTGTTGCTGATCGCCTTCTTCCTGACGAAGCTCGAGGCCGCCGCCGCCCTGTCCAAGCGCGGACGCCGGGGAATACTCTTCCAGGGTCTCAGCTCTTTCTCTAAGTGCCGAGCCCTGCTGTTGAACAGCTCCACGAGAGAGGAACAACGACAAAACTATACACAGCACCATATAACCGACTGCAAAACCAGTGGTCGATCTGGTCAGAATGTTTGCGGTATCCTGAGTACCCAGAAACTGATTTGCACCGGACATTCCGCCGCCAATGGCGCCGGAAATTCCTCCACCCTTATCAGATTGAATTAAAATCAAAAAGATAAGAATGATACAAACCAAAACAAACAGAACAAGGAAGAATCCAAATAACATATTTAGTCCAAATTATTGCGGTTTAACAATACCGGCGAAATCTTCCGGCTTCAAAGCGGCTCCACCAATAAGACCACCATCCACATCGGGTTTAGCAAGCAGTTCCTTGGCATTGCCGGGTTTCATGCTGCCACCGTACTGTATACGAATCGACTGCGCGAAATCGTCGTCGTAAATATCAGAAACAATAGTACGAATGAAAGCATGAGCCTCGTTGGCCTGATCGGGAGTAGCGGTTTCACCAGTACCAATCGCCCAGACCGGCTCATAAGCTATAGTGCACTTCAGAGCGTCTTCCTTAGAAATACCCTCGAAAGCACCACGAGTCTGAGTTTCAACGACTTTCTCCATGTTTCCGGATTTGCGCTCCTCAAGTGTCTCACCGACACAGATAATCGGCAACATTCCGGATTCCAAAACAGCTTTCACCTTTTTATTGACAGTTTCATCGGTTTCACCAAAATAGGTACGCTGCTCGGAATGGCCGATAATGACAAATTCCACCCCAACACTTTTGAGCATACCACAGCTGATCTTGCCCGTGTACGCACCTTTTTCTTCCCAGTGAACATCCTGAGCACCAAGTTTAACCTTGGAGCCCTTTAAAGCCTCAGCCACGGCGGAAAGATTTGTATAAGGAGGACATATGGCGACATCGACATCGCTGACAGCCCCTACTTTCTCAACTACGCCCTTGGCCAGTGCCACGGCTTCATCGAGAGTTGTGTTCATTTTCCAATTTCCAGCAATAAATATTTTTCGTGCCATTGGACGATTCTCCTCAGATGCTGAAATTACAGTCACCTAAAATAAGTTATGACTTCATTTCGATACAATGGTAAATTACAATAGTTTTTCTATTTTTTCTACTTCTCGGTAAGCGCTTCTACTCCCGGAAGAGTCTTGCCTTCCAAAAATTCCAGCGATGCTCCGCCGCCGGTGGATATATGGCTCATTTTCTCTTCCAGGCCCGCTTTGGCTATTGCCGATGCGCTGTCTCCACCTCCTATAATAGTCGTGGCACCGCTTTCGGTACACTTAGACAACGCCTTGGCGATTTCGTTTGTTCCTACAGCAAAGTTTGAAAATTCAAACACTCCCATCGGACCGTTCCACACTATTGTTTTAGCGTTGGACAACTCCTGGGAAAACAACTTCACCGATTCAGGCCCGATATCCATAGCCTCCTGGTCTGAGGGGATAGCGTCTTTTGCAACCACTTTACGAGGAGCATCATTTGAGAACTCAGGCGCAATGACACAGTCCACCGGCAGCAACAACTTCTTGCCCTTCTTCTCGGCATCTTCCATGATCTGCTTTGCCATCGGAATACGGTCTTCCTCCAGAAGCGACTTTCCGATTTCAAGCCCCTGAGCCTTAAAGAACGTATAAGCCATTCCACCACCAATGATCAGCGAATCCACCTTGTCCATCATGGCCGTGATAACATCAATCTTTCCGGAAATTTTAGCCCCCCCCAGTATCGCCACAAACGGACGGCTCGGGTTCTCAAGAGCATTTCCCAGATAATCCAGCTCCTTTTTCATCAGGTATCCGGATGCACACTGATCGATATACTTTGTTACTCCCTCAGTCGAAGCGTGCGCCCTATGGGCCGTTCCAAATGCATCATTAACATATACATCAGCCAGAGACGCCAGCTTTTTGGAAAATTCAGGATCGTTGTCGGTTTCTTCCTTATAGAAGCGTAGATTTTCGAGCAACAATATCTCGCCGTCCTTTAATTCACCCACTGCTTTCTCAACTTCGCCGCCGACACAATCGTCCACGAATTTTACATCCGCCGATACTCGCCCTTTAAGGTCTTGAGCAACCGGTTTGAGACTGAACTCTGGTTTGCGCTCTCCTTTGGGACGTCCCAGATGTGACATCAGGATTACCTTTGCACCCTTTTCCGATAAATATTGGATTGTAGGCAGGGATGCTACTATACGTTTGTCGTTGGTGATGTTCTGGTTTTCATCG
Organism: uncultured Fibrobacterota bacterium; assembly: GCA_964586285.1. Taxonomy (GTDB): domain Bacteria; phylum Fibrobacterota; class Chitinivibrionia; order Chitinivibrionales; family CAYFVL01; genus CAZPHU01. Next base: position 24,952 of record CAZPHU010000056.1, read on the forward strand.
AGGGGAACGTTAAAATCGACGCGAACAAGGACTTTTTTCCCCTGTACTTCAATATCTTCTATAAACAATTTAGCCATTTTGTACCTCCAGGGAGTGGTAGTGGAAAAAAGGGCTCTTATTTAC
>CAZPHU010000057.1:0-24414 GCA_964586285.1 uncultured Fibrobacterota bacterium
CCCATAACCCCTTTCTGGATCGGCCAGAGCCTGCCGTGCCACGCCGATCAGATCATCTTGTGTGAGGCTTCGAAGCTGAAATACCCTTGAACGGGAAACCAGTGCCTTGTTTACTTCAAAGTAGGGGTTTTCGGTGGTTGCACCAATTAAAATGATTGTTCCATTCTCTACATGCGGCAAAAGCGCATCCTGCTGAGCCTTATTGAACCTGTGGACTTCGTCGATAAACAGAATCGTTTTTTTTCCATAGAGCTCCTGTATTCGCTGAGCCGACTGTATTGAATCGCGGATATCCTTTACTCCCGCAAGAACCGCATTTATCGAGAGAAATTGAGCACGTGTGGTATTGGCAATTATTCTGGCCAGCGTGGTCTTGCCGGTTCCGGGTGGACCGTAGAAGATCAGACTGGACAGCTGATCGATCTGTATAGCCCGACGAAGCAGCCGTCCATGACCGATTATATGTTCCTGGCCGATGAATTCATCCAAGGTCCTTGGCCGCATCCTGTCGGCAAGAGGTGCATTTTTTTTCTTCTGAGTTTCGGCATGTTGTTGAAAAAGGTCCATATCTAAAAAATACTTATTCCCTGCTAAATACAAAATGGGTGTGCCTTGAGAGCAAATCGGCTTAATAACGAGACATAAATACCCGTGCCGCTGCGAGCGTTATAATGTACATCACTATTACGAATGGCGGGTATAGGCATGTCCATAGAAAAAGACGCACTTCCTTCTTTTTCCGTATTAAATCTCTTGTTAAATAAAAATACCTGAGCGCCGGTGTAGAAATTTGTTCGGGATTTCGAATTTTACTGCTTTAATTAATTAAGGTCGTGCGGTTCTTTTTTCCTACTCCCGATAAACTATCCCAACCGATGAGTCTTCAGGGCAGGATTGTGAACGAAAATGCCGGCATAAACACCAATTTTGTTGATATACACGGAATTATGACATTTTTTACTGGATTTTCGCAAATTTTCTTGCGATACCAAGACTCCTTGTGTATAGTTATGATCATACCGCCAGGTATAAGCAGCCTTTCTGCAGGCATTTACGCAAAAAGACAGGCTTTTCACATTGCCCGATCGGCTCTTGATTAGATATTTTTAGTAACTTACCTATTCAGATTGGATACGATAGTGCATAAATCATTTTTCCGGTTGATATGCTGTTTATTTCTTGTATTTATCATCTCAGGCTGCGGTGCCAGACTAGCAGGTAATCATGAATTTATGCGACCGGCTACCGACGATGATCTTTCCCCCGAGCAGGAAATTGATACCCTCGTATACATGGAAGATACAATCGTTGTGGAGCAGGTACCCGAAACAGCGCATAGCGATACCATAGCATTGTTTATAAAAAAAGCAGGCTCAGCCTGTGATGAAGGCTTCTTTAATGAAGCTGACAGTCTTCTTCGACGAACATGTTTTCTGATTGACTCCGCTTCCTCCTCCGAAACGGACCTGGAAGCTTTTTACGAAGAAATAGCAAGAATTTATGCTATTCAGCTTCCCCCCCAATACAGCGAAAACATCCCCGAACAGGTTTCGGCTTTGGTCTTTCGATATCAGATGAATTTCTCACTCGATTCCCTGACCTCTGAGATCGACAGCTCTCTTTTTTTGGGGAATTGTATTGAGGGTGCCCCTTACAATGTTCCCATAAGCAAGGACAGCAGGGTGCGAAAAGCCATGACCCTCACTCTCGACCACAGGATCGGATACATTCAGCGCTCACTTAGTCGTGGAAGCAGATATATCACTTTCATGAAAAAAGTTTTTGCCGACAGCAGTCTTCCGACCGACCTGGTTTATTTACCTATTATAGAAAGCGGATTTAACTACAAAGCGTACTCTCATGCACACGCCGCAGGTGTCTGGCAGTTCATTCCTTCAACCGGCAGGATCTTTGGGTTGCGGAAAAATTACTGGCTGGATGAGCGCCGCGACCCGATAAAAGCGACTTACGCCGCTGTTAGTTATTTAAAAAAGCTATACGGTGACTTTAATGACTGGCATCTTGCTCTGGCAGCCTATAATTGCGGTGAGGGTAGAGTGGGTCGAACAATCAAAAAAGCGGGTATAGCCGATTACTGGCAGTTGAAACTGCCGCGTGAAACCATGAATTACGTTCCGCACTACCTTGCGACAATGATGGTTGCGAAGAATCCATCATGTTTCGGCCTGAATGTCCCGGTCATTCCCGACACCATTGAAACAATGGATACGGTACTCATCAGCGATTGCATAGATATGAAGAAAATTGCCGAAGGCATTTCGGTTTCAATCGATACGCTTAAGGATTTAAATCCTCATATCCTTCGCTGGTGCACGCCGCCCGAAATCACGAATGTAACACTTTATCTTCCTCACGGTAAGGCCGAAGTATTCAAATCCTTCTATGAAAAACTCGACGATAAAGACAAGGTCAAATGGTACCGATACAGCATTCAACGAGGAGACAATCTCGGCACAATCGCTCAACGATTCAAGATTTCAGTTTCTGCGCTTCGTTCGGTAAACAGCTTAAGATCAAGCAGAATCATTGCCGGTCGTCACCTTTTTATCCCTATACCCGTCGATGGAAATCCGGAGCATGAGACCTCCAAAGCCGTGGCCTACCAAAGCGCCAAAAAGAAAATTGCAAAAGAGCTTCCCATTCCCAAAGATGGTAAAAAAATTGCATACCGACTAAAAAAGGGCGACACCATGTACGGGATTTCCAGAAAGTATGGGGTAAGTATCGAACAGATATGCGGCTGGAACAATATCAGTCACCCTGAAAGACTGACAGCTGGGCACACTATAACCATATACTCACGCTTTTCGGGTCTATCTTCCGGTTCCGACCAATCGGATTCCCAAAACACAGCAACAGCGACTATTCCGACAGGTGCAGATAAAAAAACGTATACAATCGGTAAGGGAGACAATCTGTACTCCGTCAGCAAGAAACTTAACGTTCCCATGAAGGATCTTGCCGGGTGGAACAATAAAGATCTCAGCGCCCCATTGATTCATCCGGGGGAAGAACTGACTTACTATGACTTTGGCGAATCATCCGCAAGTCCGACGGCCTCAAACCAACGAGCTGTCACAGCCCAATGCGAAAATTGTATAACGCATAAGGTTGCGGCGGGAGACAATGTTTATCGCTTATCTCGCCTGTTTGAAGTAGAAATGCAGAAAATTCTTGATTGCAACGGTTTGAGTAAAAACGCCATACTGAATGTAGGAGACATCTTGAAAATACCCGCAACGAAAAACACCCAAACCGAAACTACGCAAAAAGCCGGGAACAAGCTGGTATACTATACAGTCCGAAAAGGTGACAATCTTTGGAGAATCGCCAAGCTGTTTGAAATACCTATCAAAAAGCTGTATGAGGCTAATAACCTCACCCCCGACACAGTTCTGATGCCGGGAGATACGGTGCGTGTTGTAATGGCGGAGGGGCTGTGAAAAAACGTCAGGCTGCAATAATAATCGCATTGATCTTGTTCCCCGTTATAGTTGGAATAATCGTGATAATGGTTGGCGGCCGAAGCGAAGCAGTTTGGTATGAAGCCACACGTATCGGACTTGTAAGAATTGAAGGTATTATCTATGATTCCGAAGAATACGTACGGCAGTTGCAGGAGCTTAGAGAAGACAAAACAGTTGCCGGAGTTGTCGTGAGAATCGACTCACCCGGAGGAGCTGTCGCTCCGTCTCAGGAAATCTATGCTGAGATGATGCGCTATCGGCAAATACCCAAGCCCCTTGTAGTAAGCATGGGAAACGTCGCGGCATCCGGAGGTTATTATATCGCAAGTCCCGCTTCGAAAATTTTTGCCAACCCCGGTACGATCACGGGAAGTATAGGTGTGGTTTTCAGTTTTCCCCAATATCACCAGCTCCTCGATAAGCTTGGCGTTCGAATTCAGACTATTACTGCCGGTGAATTTAAAGATATCGCCTCTCCAAACCGTGATATGACATCCGATGAGAAGCGGATTTTACACGAACTGCTGGATGATACACATCAACAGTTCATCAAGGATATAAATCGGGTACGCGATATGAATCCCGATTCGCTTCGCAGGCTTGCCGACGGTCGTATATTCACCGGCAGACAGGCGTGCAAGACTGGTCTGGTGGATACTCTGGGCGGTTATCAGGAGGCTGTTAATTATCTCAGACACAGGCTGGGACTATCAGAAAAAGCCGATCTTATTGAGAAGAGAAAACGAAAAAGCGTATTTGAGATGTTTATTCCCGAGGTTGTTGTTGAACATTTTTTGAAGGGAAAATCCCCTCTCAAACCTGCGGGAACGTATTTTCTTTTTGAAGGGATGTAGTGCCGGGGGGTATTTCGTAACTTTCCGACGAAAGAGATTAAGAAAGCTCTCCCACGGAAAAAGTCTACATCAGTCGCTTTTCTGAAATTGCCATAAATTTTTCATACTACAAGGAGGAGCACATGAGTCTTGAAACTTTACTCAATGAAGTCGAAATCGTAAAAGCTGAATATGAGAAATTCGAACGGGGAAACAAATCCGCCGGTACCCGTGCGAGAAAAGCTCTTCAAAATATCAAGAAGATGGCTCAGGACCTGAGGATAGAAATACAGGAATCGAAAAAAACCGAGTAGACTTTTATTCTTGAAATCGTACTGTATACGGCAGTTTTTCGGGTACCGGTTCGCGGTACCCGTTTTTTTTTATCCAGATACTTACTCGCCGTTTTCAGCAAATCACCCGAAAAAAACCTTAGTTCCTAAATCAAACAATAATTTTTTAACCACATCGAATTAAGCTCAAGACGAGTACAATATCCTCGTTTTCCTTCAATTTCGCAAAGATTTGACAGTATTCGATCCATGCATACATATTATGTCGCATAATGTTACATGATAATGTTGCATACTTTAAGAAATTGTGTCCTTTGCATTCTTTCATACTTAGCACGAAATGGTGATGCCTATGAATTCAACAGAAAACGGTATGATGCTGAATGTGCAGCAACTGAATAAACGTTTCGGTGCTGTACACGCCGTGAAAGATCTGACATTTCAGGTCAAGAAAGGCGAAGTGTTTGGTTTTCTCGGACCAAACGGAGCGGGTAAAACCACTACGATGCGCATAATAACTTCCTTTATTCCGGCATCGAGCGGTTCAATCGTGATAGATGGGATTCCGATGGAAGACGACACTCTGAAGATTCGTCGCAAAATCGGTTATCTGCCCGAAAACACTCCACTTTATAACGATATGCTTGTTCGGGAGTACATGGAGTTTGTCGGCGAAATTCGCGGTTTAAAGGGTATGTCTCTGGACAAACGTATCGATGAGATTTTTCAGATTTGTGGACTGGCGCCCATGGCACGCCGTCTTATCGGTAAACTTTCCAAGGGATACCGCCAGAGAGTCGGTCTTGCGCAGGCGCTTATTCATAATCCCGATCTGTTGATTCTGGATGAGCCTATGTCGGGTCTTGATCCCAACCAAATAATTGAGATCCGTCGGCTAATTAAAAAAATCGGTGAGGAGAAAACGGTCATTTACTGTTCCCATATCCTCAGCGAAGTATCCGCGACCTGCAGCAGAATTCTAATCATAAATAACGGTAAGGCTGTCGCTACCGGAACACCCGATGAGCTGACCGCCCGAATGGAAAAAGGAACGCAATACACTCTTCGAATCAAAGCCGATAAGGACAAGGTGGAAAGTCACCTCCCCTCGCTTAAGGGGGTCAAGTCGGTTTCTATTCGAGATACGCAGGATGGATGGCATCTGACTCATGTAGAAAGCAGCGAAAAGGATGATATAGGGGAAGTTCTTTTCAAGAGTGCGGTCGACAATGGGTGGGTTCTGAGTGAACTTAAACGTGAAACCGTCAGCCTCGAAGACGTGTTCACGCAACTGACAAGGGGTTAAAATCATGCAAAATATTTTAGCAATATTTAAAAAGGAATTCAAGGCGTATTTCCTCTCCCCCATCGCCTATGTTTTTATCACCGTTTACCTGGTGGTAACCAACTTCCTTTTTTTTCAAGGATTTTTTATCATGAACCAGGCGGATATGCGCGGCTATTTCGGGCTCCTGCCCTGGGTGTTTTTATTTTTCGTTCCCGCAATCACGATGCGCAGTTGGGCGGAGGAGAAAAAAATTCGTTCTTTGGAGCTGCTTCTGACCTGGCCGGTTACCGATCTGCAGGTAGTTATCGGTAAGTTCCTGGCGAGTTTTCTTTTCTTAACAATCGTGATGTTTCTTTCGGTCACGATACCGATTACAATCGCCTATCTGGGCAATCCTGATATGGGACCGATAATCGGCGGCTATACAGGAGCGATTCTTATGGGAGCTGCTTATCTGGCAATCGGATTATGGATTTCTTCTCTTACCGAAAACCAGATAGTTGCTTTCATTGTCGGTGTGGTGGTTACCTTCATTTTGTTTATGATTGGTAATCCGTTTGTCACCATGGCTGCTCCTCCGGCACTTGTACCGGTTCTGTCTTATTTGGGACTGGGCAGTCATTTCGAAAGCATTGGTCGCGGTGTCATCGACAGTAGGGATATCGTTTACTATTCATCGGTGATCGGTTTTTTCCTTTTCTTAAATGTGCGTTCACTCGAAAGCAGGAAGTGGGAATAATATGGCGTCAAAGAAAATGACTCGAAGCACGCAGTCGATCATTTACATTTTGGCAGTCCTCGGCTTCATTGTCGTTATTAATTATCTGTCAAATAAAGTATTCAAACGCGTTGATCTGACGGAATCCAAACAGTACAGCATCTCTTCGGCATCCAAGGGTATGCTCGACGATTTGGATGATATTGTAAATATAAAGGTATACTTCTCGGAAAATCTACCTCCGCGGCTTCAGAATCTCGAATCGGGAGTTCGCGATCTGTTGACCGAGTTTAAAGTATATGCCGGAAGCAATCTTCGTATCGACTGGGAAGATCCGGCAAAAGATGAGGATACCAAGAGCAAAGTTCGGGCTCTGGGAATCCCTGAAGTGCAGCTGCAGACTTTCGAAAAGGATAAGGCACAGGTAATGAACGGATTCTTGGGAATCGCTGTATTATATGCCGATCGTAAAGAAGTTCTGCCTGTTATTCAGGACCTCACGAATTTTGAGTATGATTTGATGCAGTCAATCATGAAGGTCCTTAGGTCGACAACTCCCAAAGTAGGTGTACTGAAAACTGATACCATGCCGTATCTGCCGCCCAATATCCAGCAACAGATGAATACTGCGGACGGCACCGAAGAAAAATACAAGCCTATTTTTGAAAATCTTCGCGAAAACTACGAAGTGGTAACGGTTGATATATCACAGGGCGAACCGATCGATCCGTCAATAAGTACGCTGATTGTTCCAGGCGGGGACGACAAGAGCTTCTCCGAGCGCGATTTGTTTGAAATAGACCAGTATTTCATGCAAGGCGGAAATCTGATTGTACTGGCCGATGCCATGGAAGTCAATTTCCAGTACGGAATAAGTGCACAGCAGGCTTCACCGCGCATTCTCGAGCTGATAAGACATTATGGAGTGAGTGTTGAGCCGCAAATGGTACTTGACGCGTCATGCGGACGGGTTCAGATTCCCCAAAAAGTCGGCAGGTTCACCATGAACGTCCCTGTGGAGTATCCTTATTTTGTTCGTCTTGGAGCCGAAAGTTTTAACTCAGACAATCCGGCGGTCTCGGGGCTCAGTGATGTGATAATGCCCTGGGCAAGTCCGTTAAAACTTCTTGTAGGCCAATCCGATTCCGCGTCTGTAAAAGCAACCGTTCTCGCGCATTCATCTCCAAAAAGCTGGACCGCCGAGGGACGGGCTAACCTTAACCCCAGCCAGAATTGGGGACAGGTTTTTCAGCAGAATCAGGAAAAACTTTCTGAGAACAACCTTATTGTACATCTGAATGGCTCATTCAACAGTTATTTCGCCGGAAAGAGTGTACCGCCTGTAAAGGGAGAAGGTGGTGAGGACGACAGTGCATTGAGTCAAATCAATCTGGCAGCGGGCAGCGATAGAGATGTTACCGAGAAGAACACGAAGGGACATCTTGTAGTTGCCGGAGATTCGGATTTTCTCACTCAGCAAAATGCGGCTCCGTCAAATATAGCGCTTCTGCTTAACATGGTTGACTGGCTGACTCTGGATGATAACCTGATTGAGATACGTTCACGTGCAATAGCCGACCGCACCCTTGAGCACGATCAGCTCAAGGAAGATAACTCATTTGCAAACGTGATCCGTTTTGCCAACGTATTCGGCATGCCGATTATTGTAATCGGATTAGGCATTGTAATTTTCTTCAAACGCCGCGAAAAGATCAACACTAAGCCGGCGAGTCCCAAAACTGAGGAGAAGAAATAATGACTTGGAAGAAACTTATTATTTTGGTGGTTGCACTTGCCGTTGTGGTGGGTATAATTGCCGTATCCGAAAATATCGGCAACGATTCGGAACAAAACGCCGCATTTTTCCCTCAATTATCCAAGGATGATATATCGGCGATTCAGATCTCCGACAACGATAGGAGTGCTGCAATCAAACGGGAAAATGGTGACTGGGTTGTTACTAAAGCCGAAGAGACGGATAAAAAAAATCCGCCTCTTACCGCCGGTGCCGATTCCGCCGACACCGACACCGAAAATAAAACCGCTGCTAAACCTTACCCGGCCGACAGCGCCGCCGTTGCAACTGCTCTGGAGAAGATTGCTTCGATGGAAAGGGATGAGTTGATTTCAAAAAATCCCGAAAAGCAAGAACTCTTCGAAGTAGACAGTGCTCGCGGAGTGCTGGTGGAAATTTGGAACGCCGAGGGCAAGAAGGCGGGGAGCTTTCGGGTTGGCAAGAGCGGCCCCGATTGGAGCAGTAACTATGTGCGCCTGATCGGCAGCGATGATGTTTATACGGTACGTGGTCGAATAAAGAGTGCTCTTTTCACAGAGGAAAACCGCTGGCGCGACAAATCGGTCACTGATTTCAATCCTGAGCAGGCAACGAATCTGATTCTGGCCAAAAAAGAAGGGGACAGCCTGAAGATAGAACAGAAGATGGATTCTGCTTCTAATCCGGTTTGGACTATCACCGCTCCAGAGGAAGCAAAAGCCGATCAGTCGAAAATCACCAGCCTGATTTCTTCGATCTCTACTTTGAAAACCAATGATTGGGCAAAGGAGTCTTTAACTGATTCGGCTATGGGTTTTACCGAACCCACACTGGGGGTTTCGGTAGGTCTGGCAAACGGTACCGTACGTAAGCTTACCATAGGTGCGGAAAAGAACGACAAATTGTACGTTCGCTCTGATGCCAAGCCCGAAACCGTTTTTCTCATAACAAAGTCCAAGATTAATAATCTGAACAAGGAGCTTGCGGATCTTAAGGCAAAGGAGGAAGAAACCGAAACTGCCGACGCAAACTGACTTGGGAAGACCATTTTCAGCATTACCATGGAAAAAGGTCCCGCTTCATGCGGGTCCTTTTTTTTATATAGTTTTCTCTATTCTTAATGTTGTTAAGCAAAGCCCTCCGCACAATTCCAGACAAGAATGTGCTCAATGAATTTATAGGCCTAATTTGCCGCTTAGCGCCTGATATCCGCCTAATGCAGCCGGCAATTATGTTGAAGTCAGGATTTATAGTTTCGTAAGGAAGCTTCAGGCAGGTTGAGAGGAATCTTGGCGCTTAGTCGCAGTCTAATTTGGATTCATTAGCTCTTTGGAGCGGGAAACGGGATTCGAACCCGCGACCTTCACCTTGGGAAGGTGACACTCTACCACTGAGTTATTCCCGCTTTAGATTGATTCTTAAATTATATGAAGCTACCTGGTGCTGTCAATAGTTTCTCTTGTGATTTTGACTCTTATATCGTATTTTAGAAGTCCAATCCTACGGTCGCGTCGTCAGCTGCCATGCTTTTCCCGGCCGGGGCAATATTCAGAGACAGGAAATGTGTGTCGTTATTCAATTGCCCCGGTGTACAGATCACCGGGGTAATTCCCGGCCTGTTCTCAATTGAAATCGAAAAAGCGATTGCATCATAACCGTAACCTTGGGATTTTGCCCGCCTGATGGACAATGCACATATGGTGAGTTGGTTCCGGTTTTGGAAGGCAATCATTAATTTATACAAAGGAGCCGGCTGTCAGCTTACGCTCCTAACGGGTTTACCTATTCACGATCGGAGCTTCTGATGCTGTATGCAATCATCGGTGTCGCCATTTTTTTGATACTGATCCTGATAGCCGTGCGTCTGAGCCTATCAACCGAGAAACCGCCCCAAGAGAATGAACAGAACGTGATTCACGCCAGTGGCATTTACTCTATCATGAGACGGTCGCCGCGAGAGCAGGTCTACAAAATCAAGCCCCCCTCCGAGCGGATCGGCCAATATTTGAAAGACCAAAACGTAAAAACTGATACGGATGTTTTTTCGGAACAGGAGATCGGTACGCTGGCGGCTCAGTGGAATGAGCTTCTTGAAAATAATCTTAAAGAAGTAGAAGAAGGAGATAAAGGAGGGGTTGAATTTTATTTCTACGAAATCCCCAAGAGTGATACTGTTTGTAGAAACAGCATCGGAAAGGGCTCTTTTGTGACTCGTGAACAGATATTCAACAACCCGCAAATCGTACCGCCGTTTCACATAGGTTGCCTGTGCAGGCTCAAGGCTTACTACGGTACGGAAGATCTTCATGATACTACCGAAATCGGCATCCATCCTTTCTTTACTAATGAACAACTACCACCTATTCCCCAATGGGAAACAATTCTTAAACCGACGTGAAAGCGAATTGCCTATGTCACAATTTCGAAACGGTTTACGCTCAATAATCTCATTTGTTTGCATCTACAGTTTTGCCGTTCAGGCAGGTGTGGGTGAATCTGCGGTTATAACTCTGGTGTTCCCCCCCGGAGCACGATCAACCGGTATGGCTGAAACATTTACCGGTCTAGCCGATGACGCTCAGGCTACTTACTATAATCCAGCGGGTCTTGGACAGTCTCCACTGGCTAACGCATGGAAGGCCCATACCTTGGGAGAGGATGTACTCATCACCAATGTCGCGGCCAAAAAGAAGGTCGATTTCGCTCAGAAAGAGCGTATTTGGGCCGGGACTAACAAGGGAGTCCGTCGTTTTAACGGAAGTGTATGGGAAGACTATGAGCCTTACATTATTGAAGAAGGCGATAACCTTCAGTCAATAGCCCGAAAGTTTGTTTCCATCGATGATGATCAGATTATCGCACGAGCGGTTCAGCGACTCAGAGAGGAAAACGGGATCGACCAGGAACGGATCTCTTTCATTACCTCTACTCTGACGCCTGCGTTAGCGGAGTCGGTTAAGGACAAGGATTCAGCCGCCCTGGAACTTGCAAACGCCATTTTACGGCTGACCGAAGATGATAGAAATGCTACTCAAATCTATGGTTTAATCGCTTCAAGCGTTGATTCTTCATCTGCGGATGCACTCTCCGATTCCCTTTCCACTGTTTTTGATATGGCTACAACCCGCTTCGATGATTTGGTGGAGTTGAGGGTGCCGTTTGACATGGTCCTTAGAGACAGCGTCACCGCATTAACTGTTGATGACTCGGAACGTGCCTGGATCGGAACAAATAACGGTTTATGGCGTTATGATGGTATGAGCTGGTCGCGTTTTTCGATGCTGGACGGATTGCCGTCAAATCGGATCACCGCGGTTGCCATTGGTCCCTACAGCGAAATAGCCGTTGGAACGGACAAGGGGCTGGCGGTTCTTTCTCAGGGACAATGGAGCGTGTATACGCCTCAAAACGGTTTACCGGCGGCTCTTGTAACAAGTATTGCATTTACCAAGGGTAAAACCATGTATGTGGGTACCCCTGAGGGACTTGCCCGGAAAAATAACGATGATTGGACGGTTTTGGATACAACCGACGGTCTTCTCTCAAAAAATGTAACGGCCCTTTTGTACGATGTAGAAAACAAGTTGTGGATAGGCGGTCCCGGAGGTGTTTCGATCTATACTCAGACAGCCTGGAAGCGCTACAAATTCCCCGGTAGTACGGTCAGTGATATCGCCGAGTACGGAGCAGGCAAAGTTTGGATCGGTACCGATAAGGGAGCAGTCAGCTATACCGCGGCTCGTTCGTCTGTGGATAAAAACGGTAAAGTAGCCGAAAATCCTCCTACCTGGAAAGTGTTTCATTCCAAGAATGCGCTCAAAGGTAACAAGGTTGTCGGTGTAGCAGTTCACGGTAAGGATGTATGGCTGGCGACCGAAAAGGCTGTCAATCAATATGATAAGGCCGACATGCAATTTCTGCTCGCATACGAGCCGCTTCTTCCGGCTTTTAAAATACCGGATTTATGGCATATCTACACCGCATTTGTTCTTCCCACCGAAGACTGGGGAACTATCGGCTTTACCGCCAACTTCCTCAATTTCGGTGTAAATGAATGGACTGATGAACTTGGACGCGAGCTTGGAAGAGCGCGTGCGTGGGAGGGGGTATTTTACCTGAGCTACGGATTGCCTGTTAAGGAGGATCTGTCGGTTGGTATGAATGTAAAATACATCCATAGTGCTCTTGCGGACGGATACGGCCCAAATGGTGAGGGTGTGGGAAAGACTTTTGCGATTGACGCATCGGTACTGAAACGCAACTTCTTCCTTGAAAATCTCGATGTCGGATTAAACGTCCAGAACATGGGGCCCTCGATTTTTTACATCACCCGGGAAGATGCCGACCCGATTCCTTTCACCTTAAGATTGGGAGCCGCTTACAAGTTTTTCGAAACTCCGCTTCACAGCCTCACGGCGGTAGCGGATTTTGACAGAGAAATTGTAAAAGCATACAATGATAAGAGACCCGATCCGTTCTGGAAGGCTTTCTATACCGATCTTATCAAGCGGGAAAGCGGTCAGGGCCTTTATTCCAAAGCCAAAGAAGAGTTCAGGGAGGTAATTGGTCATGTCGGTCTGGAGTACTGGTATGTAAATTTTCTGGCGCTTCGTTTGGGATACATGCATGATGAAGCCGGGTCACGAAAAGAGTTTAACGTAGGCCTTGGCCTGCATTATGGAAATATGGATTTTGACTGGTCCTATATCCATTCGCCCGAGGGTTCACCGGCACGACACCAACAATGGCGGGCATCGTTCTTATTCCGACTATAAACCTTTGAGCAACTTTATCGACGGCCGGCGGGAGAAATCCCGCCGGCCGATTACCGGATAAATTCATTCCTTTTTCTTATGATTAATCCTCCATTACGTGATACTTTTATGAAAAAAGCAACTGTTACTATTGTTGTCGGCATTCTCGCACTGTTAACCGTGACATTTTCGGCCTTTGGCGAGCATGAAGTTTTCGGGGGGCCAAACGGCATTCACCCCTACCTGTTTAACGGTGTAAGCCGCAATAAACTCGGTGGTGCAAATAATGTTCGTCACCCCTGGAGTATTCTTGGAAGCGCCAAATCCGATACAGCGGAACTTCATATCCGGGCTGTACTGGTTGAATTCCAACTTGACAGTTCCGAATATACAACGGGTAACGGGAAATTCGGCATTTTCCAGAACAGGAAAGGTTCACCCGCCGATGCACAGGAATGGGAGTACTACAAAGAAAACGGCGGCGACGAATACATTTATGACGATCTTCCGCACGACTACGATTACTTCCAAAGACAGCTCGATTTCGTCCACAATTATTACGACAAAGTATCACGCGGACGCATGAAAATAAGCTCATCGATATACCCCCGTAAAGGTGGTAAACGATTCGCCTATACCGTGCCCGAAAAGATGACCAAGTATTCTCCGGGCAGCAAAATGCCCGCCGAGAGCTGGGATGAGTATTATTACAGAAGAACACGTGCACTTATAGAATTTATCAGAGATGCGGTTTACGCAGCCGATACAACCGGAGGCATCGAGTCGCCCTTTGCGGGACTAAGAGATTCGGGCGGTGTTTTGATTGATTCGCTTGGTAGAAGAACGGGTATTCTGATCGTACACGCGGGCGCATCATACTTGACCGACGGCGGCAAAGACGGTGCATACGGGATGGATACTCCAAGCGACATGATTGACGCTTTCATTTCAACCGATATATTCGCCCATTTCGCCGATTCGCTGGGCTTTACACACGATTCCCTTGACTCCAAAAGAGCCGGAATCAGACCGTCCAGTAACAAGGACATACTTATTGATGAACTGATGATGGTTTCGGAGACCTCCAACCAGGACGGTCTAAACTGGGGTATACACGGCATTCTTGTGAATCAGGTAGCTCGTCAGATCGGAATACCCGACCTGTTTTCAACCATGAGCGGCATATCGGGTGTTGGTGCGTTTTGTATGATGGACTTTGCCGGATACTCTACAGGCAACGGTTTTATCCCCCCCTGGCCCTCCGCCTGGGTGCGTGCATTTATGGGATGGGACACACCGGTGGTGGTTGATGTCGATTCGGCTACAAACATTTCTCTGCGTGCGGTTTCCGCCTCCGGAGAAGGAGACACGTCTCTGGTCCTTGTCCCCATTAACGATCACGAATACTATCTTCTGGAAAACCGTCAACGTAACTTAACCGACGACGATCTGTTCGTTTACGATACAACGGTGGATGCCGACGGAAGGCATCCAATCGACCCGTACAATCATGTAGACATAGATAAAAACGTAATTGCCGGAGGCGCGTCAAACATTGTAGATTCCGCGCTCAATTACGATATCGGAATACCGGCATCGGGTGTTCTTGTCTGGCATATCGATGAAAATATCGTAAGAGATCGTTTTGAACATAACCTTATCAATGCAGACTCCTTATACCGTGCAGTATCGCTTGTTGAAGCAGACGGAGTTACAGACCTGGGTGTCGAGGTCACCGACATGTTTTACCAGGCGGCATATGATTACGGAGGCGCTCAGGATGTGTTTCCCCACCGGGTAATGAAACGTCAAGACCACAAGGATTATTTGGTAAAAGGTTTCGGTCCTTTCACTCGCCCTTCCACTCAAAGCAACGACGGCGGACATACACATCTTGAATTCTCGATACTGAATATACCCAAAAAAACCGAACTTTCACTGGTACGGGGCTACTACGTAAAAAACTATGTAGATTCGGTTTTCCAGATAAGAATATCACGCGACATGAATTCGGTGGTATCCTCGGGCTGGCCCAAGAGAATGGCAGCCTCAAGCTATTATGAGCCTGCGATATGTGATGTTTACGAGAATGGAGATTCTCTCGAGCTTGCGATTGTGGACACTGCGGGGCGTTTGTATGTATGGCAGGCCGACGGAAAAGGCGAAAATGTCTTTGAGTCTTTCGGGAACCTTAAAGCTCAGATACAAACACCGCTGATTACACTCCCCTCAAACGGCAACAATTCGATAGTAGATTCTATTCGTTACCTGTCTCATATCGATAAGCCGGCGGGAATGCCGACAACCATAGGAGGCTCCCTGTATATACCATCTCGAAACGGCTTTGTTTACGTGCTGCATTCTATAACAGGTGTTCACGACAATCCGACTCTCGAAGTTGATTCCATTCCATTATCCGCACCGGCCTCCTCATATATCACAAACTATGCAGGTAGCAAGTGGGCGGCGGGCTGTGCAGACGGTTCGGTTGTTTTCGGAGATGGAAGCAGCATAGTAACTGAGGTTGCGCCGGTCTCTTCCGGCGCCGGCTCACCCGTAGTTGCTCTTGCTGTTGCCGATAAGGACAATGAAACTATCGCGGCCGTTCATAAAAACGGCATACTCAGGATTGTATCGCCGGACAATAACTTAGCCTCCACCACATTTCAAATAGGTGGAGGAATCGCGCCCTACACCTTGACTGTTGCCGATCTTAATCCTTCGGATGATGTCGATTGCAACCTTATTGTCACCGACAGCAGACAGGGATTATGGATGGTAAACTTCACGGACGGTCAACTAAGCACTGCCCCGGGGTGGAAAAACAAGGCAAATGACTGGCCCGGTCTGACATACAGCCCGGAAGAAAAAGCCCAAAAAAACAGGACACTTCTACCTATAAACGGCTCGGCCCCCTCTCTGGCGGATGTAAACAATGACGGTGTGCTGGACATTGTTATCGGCGGCACAAACGGAATATTTGCGATGAATGAGCGCGGGGTACTTCTTCCCCCCTGGCCCTCGTATCTTGATAATCGATACTGGTATCAGCGGGGTACTGTCGACGCATCCCCGGTTATAATGGGAGCCGCGGATTCCTTGAGAGTTTTGTTCGCCTCCCCTACCGGTGAGCGTGTCACTTTTTCCGTATCGGATATCGACTCCTCCGATAAGAAAACCGGAACCATCTACTATCGACTAAGTGATGATCGTCCGGACAGTATCACCGGCCTGACAGCTTCTTTTATAGACTCGCTGATGGTATTCGGGGACTCTCTTGTGCTTCCCTACGTTACTCCCGGGGGCTTTGTTGACGCTCTTGGGCCTTCGGCCAAACGTCCTACGCATACAAGGAAGACAAATTACACCGGTACAATCAGAGTCTCGCAATGGCCGCTAACCACCGGATCGGCATCCGGAGCATCGCCGCTGGTTTCCGATATAGACGGGGACGGGGGTACAGATCTTTTTGCCGTTACAAAGACAGGTTGGGTTTACCGATGGGAGCTGGGTGAAGAAATGGTGCCCAGCTCGGCGGTGTGGCCGCAGGTAGGATTCAGCAGCGCGCGCACTTTTGCCTATGAGGGCCCGCCCGTCTCCGAAGCCGATCAAGCACAAAACGGCATTACTCATTTCTACAACTATCCCAATCCGGTCAAGGGACTGGATGAGACCGTTTTTAAGTATGAGCTGACAAACGATGCGCGTAACGTACGTCTTGATATATACACCTACACCGGATTTCACGCTTTTGAAAAAGCAGATCTTCCGACATTCGGCGGATGGAATGAATACCAAATATCTGCAAGAGAATTCGGATCGGGAGTGTACCGATGCCGCCTGGAGGTCGAATACGACGGGAAGACCGAAGTTAAGATGTGGAAGATGGCAATAGTCAGATAGTTTCTTACCGTTTCTCTGGTCAAACGATTTTTTAAACCGCAATAAGTAAATATTGCCGAACGCACTAAGAAAAATAAGTCCATGAGCCGTATGGGGTTTAATTTGAAAAAAACAGTTGTATGTACTTTTGTAATGCTGATTGTATTGGGTATATCTTCCTTGCAAGCTCAAGCGCTTAACGGTTACAACCAGCGCACGTATACAATCGAATCTGAGCATTTCAGGATGCACTACAGCGACGGACTTCAGCATGTGGCTAAGGAAGTCGGAGATATTCTGGAAGAGCTTTACGAGATGTACAGAAATACATACCACATAACGCTTCCGACCAAGACTGAAGTTCTAATTAACGATGATGATCAGAGCGGCGGATGGGCATTGGCCATTCAGAACACAATTGCAATCTGGGCAAACGATCTGGACTGGAATCTTCGCGGTACCAGCGATCAGCTGAGAAATGTCATTGCGCATGAATATGCTCATATCGTCTCCATTTCCGCAAGTTTCAAAATGCCGCCCTGGATGCCCTATATTCAGTTCGGTTTTTTCACTCACCCCAATACCATGACAAAAGATTCTTCCTACGGTGTGAATTTGGAAGCATTTCACCTTTTCCCCTCAGAAGTTTTGCCTCCCTGGTTTTTCGAGGGAATAGCGCAGTACGAAAGCATGCGCCACAAAGGGGATCGATGGGATTCACATCGGGATATGATTCTTCGCACCCTTTCTCTTTCCAACAGGCTTAACAGCTGGGACCATATATCGGTTTTTACAGGTAAGGAAGACGATTACGAAAAGACTTACAACCACGGCTTCTCATTGGTTAAATACATAGCCGAGACTTACGGTGATCAAAAAATTGTCTCCATTCTGCGGGAATCGTCCAAATTGGGGCGAGTTAATTTTGACAGGGGCATAAAGGCCGCATTGGGCATTTCGAGCAAGAAACTTTACAAAGACTGGTCGAATTGGCTTAAAGAGCAGTATACCGCCCAAATCAAGCAGGTCGGCAAACAGGTTTACGGCCGTAAAATAAACAAAGAGGGCTACGATAATTTCTGGCCGCGTTTCGGCCCGGGTGACAGTCTTATCTATTTCTTATCAAATGGGAAGCACGATTTCGCATTCTCTTTCAAGATGCTTTATGCCTATAACCGGTCCGATACTATACCCGAAGACAAGCGCATCGCGATGGTAAAGCCCTTTGTAAAAGGCTTTTACAGCATTCACGACTCAAGCAACCATGTGGCTTTTACCAGTATGAAATCCAAAAAGTCCCAAATGCCCAGCCGAGAGGGCGGTATTCGGCGTCGCGATATTTTTATCGACACGCTCACAACTAAACAGCTCGGATTTTTTGCCAAAAAGAAGGAACGACAGGTTACCCAGAAGAAGGGTATGTTCCACGCAGTTTTCTCTCCCACCGGAGACATGCTTGCCGGATCCCTTCACGATCGTGACCAGTTTTATATTTGCCTGACGGATACCGCGGGTAAAAAGATCAGACGGGTATATCCTTCATCCAATGATAACTCTTTGCGGGGAATTAAAACCATTTACGGGATGGACTGGTCCCCCGACGGCAGACGCATCGCGGTCAGCTATGTCGACACAGATCATCGCAAAGTAGGTATTTACGATACGACAACCGGGGATTTTTTCGATGTTTGCGACACCAAGCACGATGAGAGAGACCCCAGATTCGGTCCCGACGGTAAGTATCTTTACTTCTCTTCCGACCGTACCGGAATATTTAATATTTATCGCTATCATTTTGAAACAGGGGTTCTTCAGCGCATTACTAACGTCTCCGGCGGTGCGTTTACTCCCGATGTGTCTAGTGACAACCTATCACTGGTCTATGCAAATTATGACCCCGACGGATACGGAATCTACCAGATAGATACAATAAGTGTTTTACAGGAAGACACTCTGTCGCCCAAAGAAGCGGTGGTTTCAAGAAAAGCCGTCAAACGCCCAAATATTACAACAACATTCACGCCACCCAGGAACTATTCCAAACTGCCTACTAAATTCATGTTCGTTCCTACATTTTTTGTCGAGCAGATCCTCACAGATGAGGAAAACACGTTCAAAGGTTTATCAAATGCAAAAATTGGAGGTGTTTTTTCGGTAAACGATCCACTTGACTGGATGGGACGTGGTACAAACGCGGGCGCTTATTTTCTGGCCGAACCCCAAGACTATTTCAGGTTGATAGACCCGGATAAGAACAATACGGGTCTTAACCCGGAAGCGACTTATGATCTGGGGTTGTTTGTCAATACCAATATTTTCCCCGTGGATCTCTCACTTTTTTATGCCCAGCGGGGTATCGCGGGTACCGATTATTTCCTTGATGAAAGCTATGACGGCAGTCCTCACATGGCTCCGATGCAGTACAATCTCAACCCTCGTATGGCCGAGCTTACCCTGAGCCACGGTCTTGGTAATATGATCAGTTTGCACGGGATCGCCTCCTATAACAATTATCGGGTTGATGTAAAAGTTACTCCCCCCGAGAGTGTCACGGAAGGTGATACTGAATACGAAACAGATTATCTGCCCTATTCTCCCGCAAAGGGATATCAGCTGGGTACGGCCATATCGCTTTATTCACGCCAATACGACTCGAAGATGGGTATCTCACCCAAAGGCATGTACCTCGAGCTTCGCTACGATTTCTGGGACCAGAATCTTCAAAACGAAGAGAAGAGTTTTAAGATCGAGGACGGTAAGATTCTTGAAAACTATGATCGATATGTTTTCAATCAAATCACCGGTTCTCTGAAATATGCGATATCCGCACCCTGGTATTCAAAACATGATATATTCGCCAAGATCAACGCTACGGCTCTGAAACTTACCGGCGGCAGTGTGAAGCGTCTTGAGAAAAAGGTTGAGGAAGGGTTACTGCGCAATGCGGAGCTTCCGTCGTATTTTAAACCGGGTGATATTCTTCCCGGATATGTTTACTATTACCGGGACACCGCCGCATATTATATCAAAAACGACAGCAGCGGTACCACAAGGTATATAGAGACCAAAGTTCCTCAAGATACCGTTTTACTCAGCGGTAACGGTTTATTGACAGCCGACCTGTCGTATCGTTTTCCATTGTATCCCGGATCCATCGACAAAAAGCTGGGGTTTGTGTATCTGGACCGCTTATACGGAGCAATAAACGGAGGCGCGGGAACCGCAAAGGATAATCTGGATGAGTTTTTCGATCTTACCATCGATGATTTCCTTTTCTACTATGGAGCCGAGATTCGCCTGGAGGCTATATCTTTCAACTCCTATCCCCTGGCTATCAATTTTCGCTGGGATAAGGGGTTCAGCAAGCCTGCTCCGATTGGAGGTAATAAATTCAGCCTGAGCATAGGTTTTGACTTCGACGACTGGGGGCTGGTCCTTCAACCCGACGGCAGAATTCCGAAAGCGGCCATTGGACTGCCCGGACTGCGGTAAACTTTCCTGCTCATGCAGGCAAATCCTCACAGTCTCTACGAGCCGCTTAATTCTCTGCTTAAGCGGCTTTCTTTTATTCCTTTCAGCTTTTCTTCTGTTTTCTCACCTGGTCGGGCCGCTTGTGATGTTTATTAAGCAGTTTGGATCTTTGCCTATACGTTTAGGTGCCTACTCAGAGGCTACCTCGGAGAATGATACCTGCGATTTGCGTCAAACCTACCGCATTAATGGAATCGAGCAACTGCCCCACTCAGAAAAGCTCGGCTTTGGTACATATTTGATTTCACCGGATATATTCTCCACACAAAAACGGAGATAACAACAGGAATTATTTTATTCCACATCGATCCAACCGCCCAGGGAAAATATCATTTAATTACTAGGAGTCGACAATGTTACTTAACTGTACAAAATACTTGGTCATTACCTTTCTGATCTCCTTTTCAGCACAAGCTCAGGTTGATTGGGAACGGTTGTACGGCGGTGATCAGAATGAGTTTGCCTGTCGAATGATCGAGTTGTCGGATTCCAACATTCTTGTATGCGCCTCTACAAAATCTTACGGTGCGGGCGATTCGGACATATGGCTGATCAAGATGACTACGGACGGAGATACTCTATGGCAGAAGACGTACGGTGGTGAGATGTATGATTCCCCATCGGCCATAAACGAGTTTCCGGACAAAACTCTTCTGATAGCGGGAATCACTCAGTCGTATGGCTCGGATGGTACGGGTGCTTCTGATGTATGGATCCTTAAGTTGGATGAGCATGGAGATACACTTTGGACGAAGCGATTCCCTGGAGACAGTATTGCCGAAGTCAGGACGGCTGTGGGAAATGACGGGTGCATTTATCTGGCATCCAACACCGATACCCAGGGGACAGGTTCAAATGATGTCAGGATCGATAAACTCGATGATAAAGGCAAGCGGTTATGGACAAAAACTTTTGGGCTGTATGATTTGGAAAACTTGAACTCTCTAAAATACACCCCGGACGGCTACCTGCTGCTTTTAATGACTTCTCATTCGTTTGGGAACAAAACCATGTGGGTGTGTAAAATCGACGAGGAAGGCGAGACTGTCTGGAGCAAACAGTACGAGAATTTCGATTGCGGAAACGGCTCAGATATCCTCGTTTTGCCTGACGGCTATTACATGCTGGGAGGGTATGTAGCTGCATCCGGAAGCTCGGATGTGTCCGATCTGGTATTCATAAAGATCGGCTCCGATGGGCGGATTGTCTGGAAAAAAACCTATGGAGACGGAAGTTACAACTATTCACCAATCTTCACACCTCTTGCCGGCGGCAATTTTTTCGTAACGGCAATCAAGAAAGGTGCGCAACCCGGCAAGAAAATATGGCTGCTCAGGTTAAACGGTGAGGGTGATTCATTGTGGAGCGACATAATTGGTGAAGATGACACATACAACAGCGCGGATGATTTTCTGGAAACTAAAGATGGAAAATTTCTTATGCTTGGCAGTACAAAAAAGTATACCGACGCTGCCGATGATTTATGGCTGGTGGCTCTTACACCCGATATTTATGTGGAGATGGGAGAAGTTGTTCGGTACGATCTGGTAAAGAGCCAAGACTCTTTGGATTATACCTATCGAATTTTGACCGCTCCCGCCGGGATGAGTGTCAGTCGGGGCGGGAAAGTGCATTGGCAAGCCCCGACCTCTGATATCGGTTCACAGGCGGTAGAAATTGCCTTTTCGTCCCAACAGTCAACCGATACAGTCTTTTTTCTTGTCCACCTGAACAAAACAACATCTATCTCCCCTTTCGGGTCATCCACCCAGACCCATAAGGTCGTACTTAACCGCCCCGCAGCCGATGTGAGAGCAAATAGTGTTCGTTTCACCGCACCTATAAACAGTTTTGAGGTGCACATACTAACCTTACGTGGGCTTAAAGTACGTACATTAAATAGTCGAAGCAACCGTTCAGTCACCTGGAATTTAAGAGATGACTGTGGCAGAAAAATTTCTTCGGGCAGTTATGTATGGCGCATCCTTTATGGGAGCACTTCCGAGAGTCGCGTGTTTTCGGTCGTGCATTAAAGAAAGCGGCCAAATAGGTATTGATGCTTGATTTTTTCTGCCTACAGACGCTTGCGTATATCGCGCGCTATACTGATTACCATCGATTCCCCGTCAATTTCAGATATGCGGGTATGAACCTCCAAAGGAAAACTCGTACCGTCCTTTCGTGTGTGGACCGTTTGATAACATCCTTCCAAGTGGCGATACAGCATCTGTTTGCGCTTCGATATTTCTTTGACGTATTCCGGTGCGGTAAGATCACCGATATCCTTGCCCAGAAGCTCCTCCCGGCTGTATCCGCTGCACGCACAAGCCTCTTGATTAACATACACAATTTTACCTTCCGGATCATGTACAAATACAGAATCCTTCATCATGTCAAGTACATTAGCTTGAAGTTCAAGCCGATTTCTAACCCCGTTTTCATCGGTTATATCACGTGCGGTTGCCGATATTCCGACGATTTTTCCTTCCATACCGTATATGGGTGATGCTGAAAGCGATACAATGAGACGCTTGCCGGCCTTATGGATGCGGCTTGTGCGCAGTCCCTCTACTGCTTCGCCTTCTTTTACTTTTTCAAAGATCCATTTGTTTTCATCCCTTTTATCGGGAGGAATAATTAAGTTAATCGACTCTCCCACCGTTTCCTGATGAGAATAGCCGTACATTTTTTCGGCGGAGCGGTTCCAGCTCAGTATCACTCCATCAAGTGTCATACTGATTATCGCATCGGAGCTGCTGTCGACAATGGCCGCGAGATGTGCCTGTGCGCTTCTTTCTTTGACGGAATCGGTCACATCCACGAAAGACATCAATAACGCCGGCTGTTCACGATATATTATTCTCTTATCACGAACCTCAACCCATCTGAACGACCTGTCCTTTTGTCTCAGGCGAAATGAGTACACTTCGGACACGGGCTTTTCGCTCATCCGATTTTCTATATGTTCCACCACTCTGCGGCAATCGTCAGGGTGCGCAAGAGATAGAAGTTTTTGACGTTCCATGCCCATAAACTCAGCCGCATCAAACCCCGTGATGCGCAGCACTTCCGGATTAATCGCAACCACCCTCTCGTTTTGAAGGATGGCAATCCCCTGAAGTGACTGCTCCACCATCAATCGCAGCTGCTCCTCTTCCTTCTTGCGTAAAAGCGCACTGCGCAGGCTCTTTGTGATATCGAATCCCTTGACCGATCCTTTGATAAGATAATCATAAGCTCCATTCTCAAATGCCTGCATCAATATTTCGGGGCTGTCATAGGCACTGAGTACGATAATCGGTACTTGGGCGACGGCCTGATTCATCGAATTAAGCGTATCAATCCCCTCCGAATCTGTCAGATGTAGATCGAGTAAAATAACCTCTGGAGAGTAGCCCTTAGCCTTTACTATCCCATCCCCAAGACTCTCGGCTGTTTTTATCTCAAATTCATCACCTGAATACTTTTCCAACTTTGATTTCAATGCTGCGGCGATTGTGGGGCTGTCATCAACCAGCAGCACTCGTACAGCTTTTTTTTTCATCATTATGCCTTATTTTAAGGATTTATCCTTTGCTTTGATTACGAGTTGACGCGTTTGACACTCTTAAATTCGATCCAATTTTTTCCTGAAACAACCCAGATGTGAAAAGATCCTAAGATAAGGGCAGATTATGTGCAAAGGAAAAAGTAGGAATGGCACGATCAAATACCAAAAAGCGAGCTTATATAGACAACGGGATTTTAATTCCGACACAATTTTCCAATTGAATCACTCCCCCTGCTTTGTTCATTGGCGTTCATTGGCGTTCATTGGCGTTCATTGGCGTTCATTGGCGTTCATTGGCGTTCA
>CAZPHU010000058.1:0-24131 GCA_964586285.1 uncultured Fibrobacterota bacterium
ATGGCTAAAATTATTTTAAATGCGTCCTCAAGCTGTGAATACGATGCTTTCAAAGTCCCGTCCAGTATTTTAAAAGTGTATATGTCTGATGGCGCCTTCTTTGACTTAGTGATTATGCGGTAAACAATATCTCCGTGGAAATCATTTGATTTCGGATAATCTTCAATTTCAGGAGGATGAGACCCGTCACTTATATTATACTGACATACGAAATTGCATAGGCTGGAATATTTATTTCTTGCTTTTTCGGAAATCCCTGCATCTATGATATAAACGACAGCCATGATCAAGCAGCGGCCTTGCGTATGTTGAACTTTTTGAGGAAGACATCCAAATTATCATGATAAAAATAGTCAATTATCTTATCTGCTTGCAACAGACATATCTGATTTATCATGCATATGCTGTCAGGAATTTTTAAAAGATCTCCCGATACTCTGTGATTGGTTGCGAAACAGTATTTGTGGCACCTGTTTATAAGTGCACAACCTGTGCATTCAGAGGTATTCATAGCCATTTTTGTTACCAATTCTTTGGCTTTTGTATTGTTTATACCATCGTAAATTGTACCGATACAAAAATCTTGCGTCCCCATATTTCCCGTAAACATTGCACAAGGAAGTATATCTCCATTCGGCAAAATTGCTCTATGGGACTGCACCATTCCGCAAAAACCACAACCCTTTAAGGTGTTAGTGACGGCATCACAGAACAATGAAAAATAGAAGTTATCATTATTTTTTATCTTTTCAATATATAACTTCGCAAGATGTTCTACTTGTCCCCGGAATTTATTATAAGAATCGTCTTCCCAGTGACTATCGGCACAGTAGCAGGCGGATAGGTATTTGATTCCGATATCATATAAATATTTTACATTCTTGCACAAATTTCCAACTGTTTGAGGAGTAAATACCAAACTATATGATACAAACCAGTCCTTATACGCCGTTGTGAGATAATTAACATTTCTGATTACGTCATCATAGCTACCCTTACCACTGTGGTATTGACGATTTAAATCGTGCGAATCTTTTTTCCCATCAATACTTACGTGCAAAGTTACACCGTTTTCATAAAAATACCTAAGCATCTCTTTCGTAGCCAAAGTAAGATTTGTTGAAATGGATATCTTTGAAATCCCATTTATTTTCAATTCATCTATAAGCTTTGTTACCACGGGATAATTAGATAAAGCCTCCCCCCCATTTATACTGATGGAGGTCTCTTTATGATTTTTACTTCTCACATCCCTTTTAATATAAGAAATGATATCCTGTATTTTACTCTCAGTTAAAACGTTTTCGCCTTTAAGGCTCTCGTAACAATATTTGCAATTTAGATTACATTTCTCTGTTACAATAATTTCGTAAAGCATATATACTCCGTATGAGGGTATTTTGGCATCAAAAGCATTTATAGTATCTTACTTTTTATCTCGGATAATTAATGGCTCCGCTAGTAGTACAGGGGTTATCCGGTGAACCAACAGTTGTGCAAATGGAGCCAGCTACACTGCCTGACACATTACATCCATCACCACCATCACCACCATCACCGTCGTCTTCAAAAAAGATAGATCCTGCAATTGCGCAGTAAGTCGTTACAGGAGGAGCAAATCCAATTATCTCGGAAATTGACTCCGGTTGTTTATAATCTTTCAGAGGTCTTTTACTCATAACTATTTCTCCTTATAGAAATATTTTGTAATTGATTGTTTGATGCCAAAATACATACATTGTAGTAACGCCTTAGAAACTATCATGCCAATTTTCCTTTTTAAGCATTATCAATGCATTATGTAACACTTGTTCTTTTTGCAAAACTACTTGTTATCAATGCGACAACTTTTCTTAATTATCCCAATGATAACCCTTTATCTTTTGCAAGGTGTCCTTCTCGTCTCCCATTATAAACTTTCAAATGTTATCAAAGTGTTCTTCAAGAGATTACCAGCACGATAACTAAGTTAAGGATAGGTTCTTTTAAGTCTAATTTTGAATTCATTCGGCAGAGCAGGAGGGCTAAGAGCAACAACTTTTCTTTTTAAGCGTGCGCGCTCTGTAAGGCGCATATAATAAAAGAGGCGGAATATTCCGCCTCAATAGGATAAATGATAAAACTATTCTCCTTTTCAGAATGCAAATGGGATATGTATAAACGATGTATTTGGGCTAACGCTTACCGATTTACCAAGCAAGGCACCTTTTCCGACATTACTGTTAAACTGCACTTGAGAATAAGGTGAAACTATAGTACCATTCCATTGAACGTCTGGAGCGATATATACTCCATAATCCCAATCAGATCCTGACTGGTAACCGGATATGAAAAGTATTTTTTCAGTTTCATCGCCTGCCATTGTCACCCGAGAATAAATATTGATTCGTCCATCAATCATAAAAATTACCGGCCCGCCAGCAGTGTCAAAAATGAGCGTTGCCCCATCTCTGACCTCAAGCTTTGATGCACAGTATACACCGGACTGAACTGTAACGGTGGCACCACTTTCGATAATAATATCCTTATAATTATCCGCAACAAGCAACCACGAATTTCCCGCAGGAATAGTGAGATCCATTTGCCCTGTTGGAATAGTATCGACTAGTTCCATAGACATGGCCTGGATATTATTATCAATTATCGTTCTGCCCATTATTTGTGCACCATCGTGTATTTCAGGCGTATCATTGGAAATGACATTGCCGTGTACAGTGCAATAATTTCGCAGCACGACATTTCCTTTGCTCTCAACAGTGCCTACATTAACATTAGAACCTATATTTATAGTACCGTCATCATTTGTTGTATTGCTCACGCTGGTATTAGCATAAGCAGTCATAGTCTCATTATTATATATATTGGACCAATCACCGACTGCTACACTCTGCTTTCCATATACCGCGTAATCTACTACTGCTCTGCTAATGCTGAGTGGATGGTAATTGTCACTCACAGCTTCCACAATTGGGATTCGGACATCCAGAACAGGAAGGCAATTTGGGGCAGTTATAGTAAGGTAGGCGGTATCCGGTGCGCTTATGCCGTTACAGTCTACGTTTATCCTACCTTCTCCATTATCTACGCCAATTAGTTTACCTGAGGCTACGAGAGTTGCTGTTGCGAACTTTTTGTATACATCAGGAATTCCGCTGTAGCTTACGTTAAATGATTTATTTGGAACAATGAATTCGTCTCTGCTTGTAATTATTATAGGATTACTATGCGGATTCTGTGTCCATATCCGCATTGTCGGATCTCCAAAATAATGGAAATACAAATGATCATCATTCAGTTTTGTACCATTTGATGAAGCTCCGGATAATTTTGCTCCGTTAATGATCCAACCTACTGGAAGAGCTGCAAATGATGGTTCCGAATAAAGTTGCTTAATGAAAGGTGGTGTCCTAACAAGCATAGAACCGTGTACAGTTTCGCTTGCCGCAAAAACTCCCGAAGCTCCTGATGCAGGCAAAGCAAGTAATCTTTTAGCGAAGCTCCCCCAGTTTAAATTACCAGTTAAGCATGCCAATGAAAAGACCACTGGCTGGTATTGCGTATTATTCAGTGATGGTAAATCTGAATCTATAAATACTTGATATCTGTTTTCCCAACCAGAGCTAATGCCATGGCCAGCATACCAGACGAGTCCGGTTCCTGAATTTATTGCATTAACAACATCATAACGGTTAATATCAAAGGATATACTTGGAGGTACCGGATTTTGCCTTCCACCATCAAAATAAAGTTGTGTACCCGGCATTTCCCGGTTGATGCCATACAACTCGTTTACAGTATAACCGGAAAGTTCTCCAATGTCCTGTGCTGCATTGTAGTTATCTAAAAAGCTACCACCTGCATCAAAGTCATACGGTGCTTCTTCGTTCGCGAAATGTACGGCCGCTGTTATATCAGTATATACGGCTGAATTATTTGGAGGCAATGTTTGATACGAGACGATTTTGTTAACAATATCGTTTGCCTGCTCTATACACTGATCTGGGGTACTATTAAGATAATGTTCATAAAATACAGGTATTCTCGCTATCGGAATTAATTCACCATGATTTCCAACAGCTTTGTACTGGATGTCGGAGGGATTACCATCATTTTGGCTCGATGGTACCGTCTCCGTGTCTCCAAATAAGAGTATTGATTCTAAATTGGGACTGGAATTGTCATAATAATGATCTATTGTATCTTGCACGGATGAACTGGTCCATGCAGTATTGTAACTGCAATGGATTTGATAACCGCGTTTCATCATCCATTCAGTTAGACTGTTAACTGCATCGGTATACAATGGATCAGAAATAACAAGAATTTTTCCGTAACGAGTATCGCAATCCTCCGCAGCTATTTCGGCGGCCCCGTCTAAAATCAGCTGAGGATTTATTCTCGCATCTACAGCTAGCTTTTTCACATCTTCTGCTGCTAAATGACGCTTGTTAGAACTGATATTTAAGTCCTGCAGAAGTGGCTTATCATCCGGAAGAGATTTTGTGGTAAAGCTGATTTGGCAACGAAATCGTTGTATGTATTTGAGTTTCCTTTCTATTGTCCCGTCGGCTTTTCTGTCACACCAAAAACGAACAGGATTAACAACAATAGATCGACTTACGCCGACAGGATCTTCCGGCCAGAGCTTAACTTCATTGCCCCAATAAGTCATTATTGCACGACTTCCTCTTGGCATAATTGGCGGTCCTTGAAGAACATCAGGAGCCCCCGCCACAGATGGGGTAAAAGGTACATAATCTATCTGGCCTGTCATTTCATAGTAATCATAATCGAATGTATCTATTTCGTAGTTTGGTGGTAAGCTTATACTATATGAATAATAATCGTACAGGTTTGATTCCCAAGATATACCACGGTCCCTAACACGTCCATATTCACATTCAGGAAGGCGGATGTTATTAAAAGAAACGGTTTCAGTAACCTGATTACCACTATTCCAAACTGTCTCCGGTGGTGGTGAATAAGTTATAGTACCTTCTTCCGGTACAATGTAGGCGCCTTTATAGACAACTTCTATCCATAAACCATTTTTACCCTGATCATCTATAGTCACTTGTGGTGATGGGTCCGAGGGTTCAGGACCAATATGACCGCTTTGAAAGCTAAACCATTGCCTAGAGGCATACACCATCGATGCTGCCGATAAGACTAAAATAAAAGTAAGTAGTACTCGAATTTTGAATGAAAAATATTTCACGCATCCTCCTTTGATTAAATCTTGTAAGTTGGTTTAAATGTTATTAGGTGTTTTAAAATGATTTTGCCATAAGCACCTTCTTTCTTTATCTGGCATCACTAAAAATATGCATGATTAAATTTGCTTGCCCCGTCACTCCTAGGCTAGCTTTCAAAACACAGGACTTCTATTTCAGTAAACTTAAACAAGATATTAAAGTTGCCAAAAATTCTTGGTTTTTCAATGCCTAAGAAACAACCGTGCCATTTACTATATACAACATATTTTCAATAACTTACTGAAGATGCATTAATTTCGGAAGGACTGCATTTGTTCAAATGGATAAAATAGGGTATTATCCATTAGATAACTTTTCGTTCCCTGCAAAGGCTAGCTGCATTCTCTATTTTGTTCAATATCTAACTGAGGATTATAGATTGGCGGGCTGTTTTATAGATTTAACAGGTGGTTTACGAGAAGCACCAAAAAATGAATTGTATTCTTCGCAGATAGTAACAGTCATACGTATGGTTGACATACAAACTGCATTGTTGATTGATTGTTTCCAATCAGCCAACAATGCTCAAAATCAAGCTCACGGGTCGTTTTGCAGACACTCTCAGTCATTCACAGCTGCTTCCTCAGAGTTCCCTGGAAAAAAACATTCCTTTATTTTCGAAGCCGTTTTTTACATAGAAGTCGTGCAAATCCGAAGTGACCGGAGCTACATCCATTATTATTCCCGTACACCCCACCAATCGAGAGGCTTCTGTTATTCTCTTCAAAAGCTCGCTCCCGATTCCTTTTCTCCGAAAGGAATCATGTACCACGATTTCCTCTATATGGCCCACTGAGCCCTGCATTCGCAGACTGGATTTCACCAGCAAAGAACAAAATCCAACAATCTTGCCTTTCGTTTCTGCACAGAGGTAATGATAGCTTCCGGAGGTTAGACCTTTTTTATATGCTCTGCGAAGTTCTTTTATTCTGATACGCCTCATAGGTATCATTTTCGTAAACAATGGTACTAATGTGTAAAAATCCTGTTCGGTGCACCCACGGTATGTCACTACCATTTTTTACCACCTTTTCAAGAAAATGCGTATGCCTTGGGCATTGTAGATTATGTGCTGTTTTCATTTATTATAAAACATGCTCAGACAAGCAGGGGCAATTTTTGTCGGTGAAACAAATCTTAAGGAGACATGAAGAAAAGAAGGGAAGGGCACTTTGAAATACAACTGGAACAGTCATCTTACTCGGCCACGACTTCTATCCTTTCTTTATAAAGCCATTTTCTAATCAGTTCATCGTTGGTGGTGATGTCTACTATATAATACCTTGAGCTGCTAAACGCCCGGGAATCCAGTATGGGCTCAATCATCACACCGCTGTTGAGGATATAATTTGAGTGGATAAAGTATTGCGAGCGCCTGGTATTTAGAAGGAAACCTACATGATAGTCGAGACCGATAAAGTAAAGCCCCGGGTCCTTTTGGGCGAAATAGTCACCAATGCGTTTAACACTCACCCCCTCCAGTAAGCTAATACTGTCTGCTCCGCTGATCGTAAACGCTTCGGCTGCCGGACTTCCCTGTGCCAGTTTGTAGCGATTGAGGTTGAGTCCGGCATCCCTCAGTACTGTGGAAACGAAATATCCACAGGCTACCGTCCCTTTCCCCGGTTCGCTGGTGTGGCCCTCAAAAGTCCAAGGGGTACCGTACCAGAACGGAATCAGATCGAAGATAATGCCTTGTGTGAGGATTTTACCGGCCTCTTTCAACATGTGCTTTTTTCCGGGCCCAGCGGAGGCGGCCTTGAAAATTGCACTCAGGGAATCTCTTTGCAGTGTCAGACGCCTCTTTGCGTCTGTATAGATTCCTTTAGCCTCCATTTTCGGCATGAAACTTTTATACTCTGTATTTGTATCGGTTTTTTCAGAATCGGGGTATGTATTAACATGTCCCGCTGTCTGGGCTTGCTTATGTAGAACAGGTTGATCGAGACAAACAACCGCGGATAACGTTAAAAACGCCAGTGTATTAATATTTACATGCATACAGGTAGTCCTCGCTGCTTGAGATACTAATGAGGTTACCTGTAAAAATATAACCACAAATTGATTGAATCGCTCTTTTATTTCATCATAGCTGGTTTGTGACGGATATGGAGATTATACCAGTAGTTTCGTGATAATCAGGTTAACGATAAGGATCAGGATCGATGCCGCTACAACGGCTTTTCGAGTTGATTCACCGACTCCGACCGCTCCACCCGTGGTGTTGTAGCCAAAATAGCATCCGCATAAAGCAACTATTCCCCCAAAGGCAAAGCTTTTTACCAGTCCCATCAAAACATCATTCATGTGAAACATAAGTCGCATACTGTTATAGAAGGTAAAGACGTGAAGGCCAAGGGCAAATGTGGCCAGAAGCTGTGCGCTGATAATTGCGGCGAATGAACCGAATACAAACAACATGGGAGACATTAGAAATCCGGCTATCACTCGCGGAGATACTATATAGCCGATCGGATCCAGACTTAAACAAACCATCGCATCGATCTGCTCCGATACCCGCATAGTACCCACTTCGGCGGCAAGCTTTGCCCCTATTCGTCCCGCAAGCACAAGACCTATCAGTGTAGGCCCAAGATCTGTAAGCACGACTTTGACAACCAGCATTCCCAGATATTGTAGCCCCATGAAATCTCCGGCCAGATACTTGACCTGCCAGGTGGCAATGAATCCAGTAAAAACTGATGCGAGTAGTACTATTGGAAGAGATTTCACGCCGATAAGAACCATCTGCTCGATGATGGCGGAGTAGTGCTGCCGGGTGCTTACGGCCTGGAAAAACATCATGCCCATTGACCCCAGACGCTCAAAGGATTCCCTCGTCGCGCCACCCAGACTGTCTGCTGCTTTATCTAATATTTTGATACCCAGAGTAGTAACACCTTTTTTGAAAGAAGCTATTCCAAATTATATCGTGAGCACCTTAAAACCGCTACTCAAAGATTGAAAAGAAGATCTAACAATTCTTTTGCAACCGTCATGAATCATTCAAATTTTCTGTTCTCGCTGACCGTCCTGACATTTTCAAGCCCCACTATTCCCCCCGGCATTCCCTGCTTAGCCGCAATGGAGAAGAATTGCCTTGCCTTCTCGTAGAGCTGGATATCGAAAGCGATTTTTCCTCCAAGAAGCGCCAACTCTCCGAAATCCGGATAGATCTTCAGCGCCTCATCAACTTCATACAACGCCACATTTGGGTTTCCCATATCGTTGGTAAGTGTTACAATCCGATAAGCGGTCCACTTTTTTTCTTCTTGGCTAAACGATTCACGGGCGTAGTAAAGAGCCTGCTTTAAATCGCCCTGCTTTTGAGCAATTTCCGAAAGTGATTGCAAAACATACGTATAGTGCACACCCTCAGGCGGATAGCGCTTCAACCACCGCACGGCAACCACATAATCCTCCAACTCTCTGTAGATTTCGGCCAACGCGATAAAAGCATCACCCTGATCGGGGTTGTTCTCCACTATTTGTTCGTACAAAACAACCGCGAGTTTCAGTTCCCCTGCTTTTCTGTATGCGGAAGCCATTACAAGCCTTGCCTGTATGTTTTGCGGCTCAATGCCAAGGGCCTTATGCAATGCCGCTATACACTCCCCAATCTGATCGATCGTATAATATGCAACGGCCAGATTAAGATGTCCTCTGAAAAAATCGGGCGCATGCGCCACCGACGAACGATATGCGATAATGGCGGCGGGAATATTTTGGAGCTGAAAGTGTGCGTTTCCGATATTGAAACCGGCAAGCCCCGGGTTTTCTCCCGCCTCTATCGCCTGTTGATACAGGATTATGGCGGAATCGTACGAACCGGATTCGTAAAGAGCATTTCCCTTCTGCATATAGCTCATCGAATAGATTGCAACCGGAGAAATAAAGAGAAGCAAAAGCAGTATCCGAAAAAAAAGAGCGGAAAAGTAAAACATCAGTAATCCTGTTAAAAGCTTATTTTATCTCAGATTAAATTCAATCTCCTGCCTTACCCTGACCTCCACGGGTATTCCTTCGTTTTTGGCAGGTTTGAATCGCCAGTCTTGCACGGTTTTACGAGCGGCGGAGGTTATGCTGGGATGAGGAGATTTTAAGACATCAAAGGATTTCACTTTTCCGTCTCTTCCAACGATCATTTCAAATACCAAATTGCCCTCGATCCCCAAATCTCTGGCGCGTTGCGGATAGGGCAAAGGAACAATCTTTACAGGAATCAGAGGTTCGTCCGTCTCCCCCTCCTTAAATATCATATTTTGCAGCTGATTGCCGTGCATGGCTACTCCGGTACCGGATGCGGTTGAGAGGTCGGGACTAAAACGCAGATGCATTTTACCAGTGGTTTGCCTGCCTGATAAAGAATGCACGGTTCGTATCTTGCGAACCCTTTTCTCGGGCTTCTTCTCAGGCTTTTGAATTCTCTCCATTACTATCATTTTTTCATCCTGCGATTTGCTTTGATTAAGAATCACAGGATTGAACAACTGATGCAACACTCCTATTCCATGGAAAAGAACGGCATTGACCGTAAGCGCCGCCGTAATCGCTACAAGCATCTTAGAAACGGGGCTTTTCATTATCGCTATTCCCTGTCGGCAGCAATAGAGACCTTTGCTGCTCCTGCCAGTGTGCACTGATCCATGACCTTAACCGCTTTACCTATAGGAGCCTGTTGATCTGCTACTATAACCACGGACATATCCGGCTGCCTCCCGACTTCTCGGGCAACCAGAAGTTTTAGCTGATCGGGAGTGATCTGGCGTCCGAACACATGAAGGGTTCCTTCGCGAGTAATCCCAACAAGCATCACCTTCTGTCCCTGAGAAACCGCCGAACGCGCCTTGGGTTTGCTGACATCAATACCTGTTTGACGAGTGAAATTGGTGGTAATCACAAAGAAAATGAGAAGTATAAACACCATGTCTATAAGCGGTCCCATGTTGATTTCCGCCCCATTCTCCTCATCATCAAACAAACGATAGTTCTCAAACATTATCTTTTTCTCTCATGTTCATTTCGGTATTTGCGCCGGGATTGATTCCAGGAGTTTTCATCCCTGCATTTCCACATAAAAATTCCCCGTCCCGCAGCAGCTTGTTTACAAGGGCGTTTTTTCTTCCAAGAACAAAATTGTGCAACAACATACCCGGAAAAGCCACGATCAATCCAGCCTGAGTCGTCAATAAGGCCACACTGATCCCTTCAGCCATCAAATGAGGATTACCGATTCCGTATTGGGTAATGATTCTAAACGTCTTCATCATTCCGCTCACTGTACCAAGCAGCCCCAGAAGAGGAGCCGCTGCGATCCAGCTTTTCATTGAATCCAGCCCGCTTTGCAGCTCCGGAACAATCTCAAGCAAAAATGATCTGTATGCATAATCGGTTGCCGGTACATTTTCTTTTAGCCGCTTTCCCAGGCGATCAAAAGCGTCTATACCAGTCGGCTGCATCCCAACCTTTTCTTTCTCTCCTCTACCTTCGGCTTTCTTTCCGTTGAGATCCAAATGCTTGATAAGCTCTTTATAAGCACAAGCATAGCTGCGCAGAACCATCAGGCGATAAAAACCAATAACCCACACGACAACGGATACACCAAGGATCGGCAACATTATCGGGCCGCCTTTATAAAACGGCAGAAATACCAGATCAAACGGGTTCATGCGGTTACATTCTCTTCGAAGGTCGTTTTGGCCACAGGTTGCGGTCCGGGACGAAAATGATTCAACACATCTATGGCGTTTTTCTCAAGTAGTGCACAGAGATTGTTTTTACGACCACGCAGCCGGCTGTGAAACAGAAGAACCGGGATCGCAATTGCCAATCCTGTTTGTGTCGTAATAAGTGCCTCTGAAATCCCCCCGGCCATGATTTTTGGATCGCCGGTTCCATAGGTTGTAATAACCTCAAAAAGGTTTATCATACCAGTTACCGTACCGAGTAGTCCAAGAAGAGGTGCGGCGCCGGCAATAACGGCCAACATCGGAAGGTGAGCGGATAATCGAGGAACTTCATCCAGCAAAATGCCTCTAAGTGCTTTTTCCAAGGTGCTTCTGTCCCATTGCCGGTTTGTTGAGCAAAGGAAATACATTTTTTCGACCGTACTTCCGACCTTTTGTGTACGCTTAGCGGAAGAATCGCTTAAAAAATAAGATGTTACCTTTTTCATTCCCTTCTTTTCGCGCTTAAACCTCACGAAAAGATAGACTGATTTCATCATAATGAGTGCAGTGGCCCAAAATGGTAGAAGCAACAAAACAAACATGATAGGTCCACCAGCTTTTACAAATGAAACCACTTTATCCCTGAGTCCCTGTTTCTTTCCGCTGAT
Organism: uncultured Fibrobacterota bacterium; assembly: GCA_964586285.1. Classification (GTDB taxonomy): domain Bacteria; phylum Fibrobacterota; class Chitinivibrionia; order Chitinivibrionales; family CAYFVL01; genus CAZPHU01. The sequence continues at coordinate 11,593 of CAZPHU010000058.1, forward strand.
CAGTTGAGCCGATTGGGCATTCTGAAGCATATCGGTGGGGATATTTCCTGAAATCTTTCCCTGCTCCAGCCATTTAGCGAAAACGCCCGAAAGTTCTCGACAAAAGTATTCGTGATTCACAGGAGTCACACTAAACCGAGCCGCATCGATTCGACCGGTTTGGCGAATCATGAACAGGTTCTGTTGCGAATCGATCCCGTAGGCAAACACAGAGCCGAATCTCGCGAGATGTACTTCATAAGGGCGACCATGGTCGGTTAGAATAGTCTTTTTGCTGAAGGTTACCGTTCTTGAACTGTTGAGATAATCGATTTTAAAGCCGGCATAATCAGGTATGGATGAAATTACATTTGATGATGCAGCATACATATCACGAATTTTCTCAAGATCTTGGCGCTTTTGTTCCTTATCCGATGGAAAAGCTTTATTCACATTATCTGCCTCTCGAGATAGAATATCCTCAACTGTATTTCGAGTTATCATCCAACTGTCTCTTAACGCCTGAACCTGGTTGTTTTTTTCTTGGATACGCCTCTGCCATGCAAACCGCTCTTCCTTGACTCGAGTCAATTCCATAAAGGAGCGCTCCTGTTCTTCTCGCAAAAGAATCAGTTCTTCTTTGTCCCGTTCCCTCTCCTCAACGTAGCGCTGTTTGGCGTTCCACCGATCTGCGATGGCTTTTTCAAGAGAGTCCTTAACCATTTCAAGCTGCGCTTTGAGGGCTTGCAACCTTGCCTGCTTTTCTTCTATATCATTAGGGGGGGCAGCCTTAACAGACGCCGTACAAAGCAGAAGAAATATCACTAATCGCTTCATCATTCAGCCCCTTCAGTCGAATCCGTAGAGTCATCATTTTGTGATTGGAGATGGCCGGAAAGTGGTAAAGAAATAATCTCGGGCACCTCTTTTCCTTCTCTTATAGCGACGGCTTTTCTTAGTTGGGCGGCGAGCTGGGGATTTTCGTAGCCGGCCCATTTTCCCTTTTCCAAATCCCAGACTGCCACCCTTTGTCCATTTCGACCTACAGCCGCCTCAAACACACCACCGATTCGCACTCGATTAACCATTCCGTTGATATAGGTCACCGGCGAGGGCCCATGATGAATCGCCACATTCATCATCTCATCTTCCACTTCCTCAAAAATCGTAAACAGGCGCTGCATTGCCTCTACGTTGTCGATGCTTTTTCCTATCAGCTCGCTGCGCAGAAATTTTACAGCATCAAGCGAAGCGTCGCCTGCGGAAGGCGGCAGTTTAGATAACTGCCCGGAAAGCGAATCACAGACAATTATCAGCACTTTGCGCAGCCTGTTCCCCAGGAAACGGATCTCGTTCTCTTTGGTTTCCAATGCAGAATAGTGAGCCTGGAGAGAATCGTTTGAGGAATATATCTCATCTATTTGAGACTTTATGGAATCTGTACGTGCTTGAATCTCCTTCATCCGCCCGTCTGTTCTTTTTCTATACTGCTTCTGATCCACCTTATCCTCATGAATCGCTTCCCGGGTACGCTTTTGTTCCGCTCGCGCCTTCTCGATTTCAAGTAATGTTTTATTTATCTCATTATCCAGCTCATATTCCTCAAGAGCCCAGGAGCAAAAAGTACACAGAAGAATACATACCGGCGCAACCATAATATTTCTCATATAAATCTCCAAAGACAGGCATAATAGAAGAAATTTACTCGACCGCGGTCGGAATCGAAAAAATTCCTGCTCAGAAAAAAGAATAAATGAAGGTAAAGATTTTTTTGGGAATATTGATAATCTTCTAACAGTCTTTTTATAAAATAGTACTTAGAAGGAGCTGATAAAAGCGGTTACCGACTTAGAATACATTTTGGGCCATAATCGGCCCTTATAGCGGCTCGAAAAGTCTAAAAATGCGCCCTGAACACCGTTTCTTCAGAATACAAAAAGTACAGCTCTTTACGCCCTTACCATTGTATCCACGTCCTCTTGCTCAACCTGTTTTATTCAGCTATTTTCATATATCTATAAACAAGTTAGTATCGAGACAAAATGAAAGGAAAAACAATGGGGATTCCCTTTTCAAAAAGTGCTAAGGCGATGCGCTCCTCGGAGATTCGTCGCCTCATGAAACTGGCGGCCGATCCTTCGGTAATCTCATTTGCTGGTGGAATGCCGAATAACAAGTTGTTCCCAATAGAGGCTCTGGATGAAATCTATTCCTCTCTTTCGGTAGAAGAAAAGCAGCGTGCTTTCCAATATGGACCGACTTCCGGCTACCCTCCGTTAGTTGAATCACTTGGCAAATACCTGCAGTCCAAAGGACTACCAGTGGAGGGCAACAGTCTGATTATTACTACAGGGGCCCAACAGGCGATCAACCTGGTCACGAAGGTACTTGTAGATCCTGGGGATACGGTAATTACCGAATACCCGAGCTTTATCGGAGCTTTGGCGGCATTCAAATCCTATGGAGCCAACTTGACCGGTGTGGAGATGGATGATAACGGGGTTAAAATCGACCTTCTGGAAAAGAAACTGAATATGGGCGCAAAGATCCTTTATCTCAGTCCATATTTTCACAATCCGGCGGGAATTATCTACAGTGAACAGCGGAAAAATGAAGTAATTTCGCTTCTGGAAGGTAAAAATATTTGTCTGCTCGAAGACGATCCTTACGGAGAGCTTTATTTCGATGAGAAAGACAAGCATTTAACTGTTCCGATGAAGGTAATTGCCGATGAAAAGATACCAATTTGCTATACCGGATCTTTTGCTAAGATCTTTGGCCCCGGCATGCGTCTTGGGTGGTTGCTTGGACCTTCCGAAATTATAGAAAAATGTGAGCTGGCCAAACAATCACAGGATGCCTGTTCCGCGACATTTACCCAAGTTCTGGCCAATGCCTTTTTGAGCAGGGGCAAACTGGAACCGTATGTAAAATCACTCAGAGCAGTTTATAAGCGTCGGGCACAGATTATGCTGGATGCGCTGGAGGAATCGATGCCCCGTGGAGTCAGCTGGACAACCCCTAAAGGTGGATTTTATGTATGGGTTACCATGCCTGAGGATATAAATGCATCCGATGTTTTCCAGGCAAGTATCGAGAAGGGAGCTGCTTTTGTTATAGGTAGCGCATTCGATCCCGAAGGGGTACGTAACAACAGTTTCAGACTGGCGTTCTCGGCACCTTCCGAAGACAAGATTGCCGAAGGTATTCACATGGTGGCACAAGCGGTTCGCAACGTGATGAAAGTGTGATTGCGGCTTGTACAAAAAATGCAATTTATGTAGAATAAAAAATAAGATTCGACAAACCCCGTATTAATCTAAAAGGGGACATGTATGAAAAATACAATAATTAAAAAAGCGGTTATTTCGTTGGCAGTAGCTTTTTTCGGTGCTTATCCGGTACATTCTCAGGTAACGGGTGGTTTGATGGGAACAGGCAATTCCATGAAGGGACTTCTTGATCCCAGTCGTTTTTCGGTCAATCACAGTGTCTCTTTTGGAATGTCGGGCTCACCAAACAGCGATTTAAAATCGCAAAGCCTATACACAACAATGATGCAATACGAGTTTAGTCAACCGGTTACCTTCAACCTCAACTTTAGTCTGCCTATTCACTCGACATACAATGATGCACACAATCTGACTCAGGAGAATCTAAACTCCGCGGAGTATTTCAAAAGTATACCCTTTGACGCCAGCTTAACATGGCAACCCACGGATAACATGTTTCTGCAGTTAAATATTGTCAAGGGTACCGGATCAAGCAGCTATCTTATGGATCCGACCGCCTCTGAACACCCATTCATCCAGAGGTGGTGAGACAGCTCCTCAATCGTGTTTAAAGCAACAAAAAAGGCCGCTGTCAGCGGCCTTTTTACACATTGTCGTTATTCACTCATTGCCATGCTTTTCCATACGCCATCCTGGAATTGCCGCAATCAACCTTCATTCGAATCAGAATCAGTGGGTTTAATTTTGCTTAATCTTCTTTCGAGACCTCTTCCGACTTTCTCCCACAATTCCTGAGGGTTTATAGGCCTGTGCTTTCTTAATTTGAAGATCTCTGATGCGTTTTCGATCTCTTTATCGACGGTTTCCTGATCGATATCAAATTTCTCTCCGAAATGCTGATAAAGATCCCGTTTTGTTTTCCAGGTAAATGAATCACTTCGCGGCTTAAACTTTTGCATCATTCCACTCTTCTACCCTTTCCTAAGAGGATAATCGCATCATTAATAATGTAAATTTTCCATTGAAAAAATGCAACCACATAAAAGGGAAATCAAAACAATCAGATAGAGGATGCGACCATGCACATGCAATCCATACGGGAGGCGATCTCCAGAGCGTGCTCTTTATTTTGGGCTACACCCAGCATTGTCGACCCGGACCCACTCATGATCACTTGCGAACAGCCCAGCTCAACAAGTTTTTGTTTGAGAGAGTTTAGAGCGGGATACATGCTGAAAACAGGCAGTTCAAAATCATTATGCATTGCATCCAGCGCTTTCTCGCGATCACCGGTCTCGAGTGCGTGAAGAAGAGAATGGGTTTTGCCCTTCAGCAGATTTATTCTGGAATAATCTATGCTTTTATAGGCCTGAGGTGTAGAGACTCCAAAAGGTGGGATACATAGGACAAAATCAAAACTCAGTAGATTTCTTATTGGTTGAAGAATTCCTCCCGCCTCGGTATCAAAGGCGGTATGGCCGATAAAATAGTATGGAACATCCTGCCCCAGCTTACGTGCCAGCTCTATCATTTCAGAAGTACTAACTTGCAGACTCCACTTTTTTTTGAGCATATCCAAAACCGTTGCGGCGTTGGCACTTCCTCCGGCAAGCCCCCCTCGAACAGGAATACGCTTTTGGATATGTATTCGAACCGTATCCCTGATGTGGAATTTTTCCCTTATCAATTCCACAGCTTTGTAACAGATGTTAGTATGATCAAGAGGGACGCTAGGATCATTTGAGGAAATCTCGAGTCGCTTTGATGTTTGCATGCTTATGGTATCATGAAGGTCTATTTGATGCTTTATTATGCGCAATTCATGAAAGCCCCTGTAAGCCCCTTCCGTTAAACGCTTAACAATATCCAGGGCCAGTGTAACACGAGTAAAACTTTGAGATTCCATAGAATACCTGTTTTAAGATCTATTCGGTAGACGACACTCTATTTAGTGTCTTTTCAATATCATTTAAAAGCGTGGGCAGCATGATTCGCCAGGCCAAACGAATAAGCCAGGCCGGCACATAAAAGCCGGGATCAATCAGGGCTACAAATGCGACTCTTACCCTGCCTTCCCCGACCGGACGCACCGCCCAATAGCCTAGGAATTCCTTTGCACCCAAAACCCGGTGTCGACGGCTGTTTTTTTCTGCCCATTTCTGATGAGTCGAATCGGGACCGGTTTTATGAAAATAAAGCACCGCTGTACTGTCGGGTCTATATCGAAGGTCATGTACCTTCACAATAGACCATACTCGTGCGGGAATCGACCATATGCCCAATTCGATATAGTAGTTTTTACTTTCCCAGTCCTGGCTTTGCTCGGCCGGAACGACCTGTTTTGCCAGTGAGAAATATTTTGTGTATTCGCGGTAATTTTGTACAAGTTGTATCACCGATTTAGCCTTCAGACTAAAGGTTTCCATAACCCCACCGACATAAAAGTCGTGGTGATCCAGTTTCTCCCCGATAAATACTTTTTGATCACTGGAGAAAAGGGAATCAAGCCTGGGGAGCAAATCAGTATCCCCCACATACGGATCAAATCGTTCGAAAACCGCCCCCCGGCAGTTAAACGCGATGAGAATTATCAGCAGATTTTTAAAATGCAAAGAAGATGTTCTGGTCATATTCCTTAAAGTAGCCTTCTATCAAATAAATCGTCCTAGAGCTTTCTCTGTTTGCAAACAATAGTGAAGAAATATATCCTTATCCGATTCTGAAAAGCGGCAGGCACCGAAAGGATTTTGGGTGTGCCGATTGTACAGCGAAAGCGTCCCGAATTTCTTCCCATCCCGCGCTAACCACATGGACATCCCGGTTTTTACAGATCCATTCAGGAAAGACGATAAATCCTCGGTATTTGAATCAAATATCCTTGGCACCGCCCCGGAAAAAACAACTGGTGCGATTTTTTCATCTATCTGCTCTATTTGATTTGAATCGGGTTTAGATCCAAAACAATAAGATGCGATTGGGGTCAACTCATTATTTCGATCCAACAGTCGCAAAATGCAGCTTTGCGCCTCCATGATTAGACAGGCATTTGCCGCAGCCAGCTCAGCAACTTCAATACTTGAGCCCGCCTTTGTCAGATCGGAGCAAGCTTCAAGCATTGCCAAATATCTAACCGTCCGATTGTTGGCGATTTCTACTTGTTCTTCTATTTGCATTTCTCTGGAAATTTTCGATGCTGCAGCTATGATGATGTCACGTTCATATTCCTTGCTACTTCTGTTCGAAACGATATGGGCATATAGCGCCCCCTTCAGATTACCCTCAATAATAAGTGGGTGAACGATATACCATTTCCCGGCCCCGGCCCCCTTTTCCCGCAGGTGCATTAGGACCGTTTCCCTTTGATTAAGCAGCTTCGACGCTAAATGATCGTTGAGTTTCAGCATTTTACCCCCCACGACTTCCTCATGAGGGCTACTCGATGCTGTGCGAAAGAACACTTGTTTTGATTCATCAAAGGAGTAATAGTTGCATTGTTGAGCTTTTAGAATGCACGCCATTTTCAGCAACAGCAGCCTTAATCGCTCAACCCACTTAGATTTAACAAGTAGTATTCGATCGAAACTATCGGATATGGAACGACTTATCAATCCTGAATGCATCTCGGGATATCCCAGGATATCAGGCCCCAACATACAAATTTCCTCCAGCTTTTCCCGGTCATTCCGATCAAATTTCCTCTCAAAACGTATGCTGCATAACTGCAGCACACCTATTATGCTTGAGTTAACTTCAAGTGCAACCGAAAGGTAGGAAACATGATCACTGAATCGTTCCAATTCATGCTTTTTATGATCCGGGGAAGGTTCCTTGCTGATGATAGATGTACCCTCTTTGAATACCTTCGTAACGCTTCCCCATTCTACAGTTTTGGATCTTTCGTCCGTTATCCGGAAATTCGCACCGTCATCTGTTTCCAAGCACATTTTTGTACCGTTGGGGAATCGGAGTACAAATACCCCGGAATCAGCGCGAAGTGAGCTGCAGGCAATGGATAGAAAGGACTTAAGGGATTCGAGTCCCCTGGTGGTTACTAGTGCAGTATGTTCTGCGATAAGAAGATGCTGGGCTTCAGAGCGGGTAATTATCAAAGCATCCTGCAACATAAGGGAGTGTAGTATATCTAGAGTTCGAGGCTCACCGGTTGTATCAATGATGAGACTTAGCCCTCGAACTTTTTCCAATTCACATAGAGATTCGTGTGTGGTATCAACAATCCGCACCACTTCAAAAGATTGAAATTGAAGTAATTGAGCAAGTAATTGAACTGTTTGGCGGCAAATACCGACTATCGCCACACGACGATGAAAAAACATAATGACCTCTTGCGGGCGATGTTTATTGCAGTAGTCATGTTATCATAAACATTCTAAAATAGTATATATGGGTATAGGCAGGGAGAATGAACGCTTTTAACATAAATATTAAACCGACACATCAAACCCACCTACCCGAAAGGTATTTTTGTCTTTCATGTAATATCCCTATCAGGGCAACCAAGAAACCAAAACCGGGCAAATAAAATTGAAACCTGGCAACATTACCGCCGACTATATACCTGAGAAGAAATACGAACTCAAGAGCAGCGGAACCATGGAAGAGCTGGTGGAAGGATGCATTTCCGGCGATCAACGCTGCCAGCGGCTTTTGTTCAGACAACATCGCCAATCCGTATACAGCCTTGTTTATCGAATATTGGGTCCGGGTTTCGATGTAGATGATATAATTCAGCAGGTGTTTATCAAGGTATTTAAGAGTCTGCCGAGTTTCAAGGGATTGTCTTCACTTGATACATGGATTTATCGGATAACATCAAAGGTATGTACAGATCAACTAAGGAAAAAATATCGTAAACGGCAGTTGGACATAATCGACGGCTCCGATGAGATGATTGACTATGTGGCGGCACCATCGAAATACAATCCGGACAAAAATATGGAGCATCAAGAACTTTCAAAACAGGTATTCGAAGCTCTTGAAAAGCTCAGTGTAGAGAAAAAAACGGTTGTTGTTATGTTTGAGATGGAACAAATGTCCCTGGAACAAATCGCTGATATTCTCGACCTTCCCGTCGGCACTGTGAAATCGCGTCTGTTTCACGCAAGACGCGATTTAGAGCGTTTTTTAAAGCGGTATCTGGAGAAATGAGCAAGATGAACAGTTTTGATGACCAGCAAAAAAACATATCTATTAAACGCATAGGAGAGACGCTTCGTGAAATTACCCCTCCCAGGCGTAATGAGGAGCAGTGGATTGATCTCGAAAATAGAATCATTTCCAAACTAAATAACGATGATAGGCGAGGGGAAAAAGTCATCACCAAGTTTAGAGTACCTTTTTGGTATCCTCTTGCGGCGGCGGCGGCAATATTAATCGTTGCGCTCACGCCATTTAAATCTTTCTTACCCTCATCCACACCTTCACCTGTATCATTAACGATTCTTAGTAGTTCTGAAGACGCAGTCTTGATAAGCGAAACCGAATCAAAAAAAATCTCCGATAATGAAACTCTTTCTGTCGGAAAAAACAAATCGTATACCCTGAAAACCACCGATTCGCCATTGACCGTGAGGCTTGATGACGGTTCGGGTTTTCTTTTGAAAGAAAGCTCCATTCTTAGTGTTATCAGGTCTGATGAAACAACCTTTCTGGCCGATCTTAAGCAAGGAGAGATTCTTGCATCCGTAACCAAGAGAGAAAACGGACGACAATTCGTTATTCTATCTCACAATGCAAAAAGTTGTGTAGTGGGAACAATTTTTGGTGTTTCGGTTGAAACCGGCGATATGCCTCGAACTACACTTTCGGTGCATCGTGGAGCAGTTCAATTCTCAACGAAAGAGTACAGCTCCATAAGCAAAACGGTAGGAAGAGGTTCCTCAATCTCTTGTACCGACAACCGGTTGGGAGCAATCGAGCCGCTTACCGAGGCGAACACACCAATAAGAGACATCTCTTATCTATCTACAGCACTGGAAGTTACAGGTGATTCAACCGACGTCGCTGGAATGATTGAATTTATTTCCACTCCCAAGGGGGCTAAAGTTTCCATAGGCGGGGCAATAGTAGGGACAACCCCGCTGGTTTCGAAGTATCCGGCCGGTAATTATACTACCCGTTTATCCATGGATGGTTACATCACAGAGACTGATACAATCAGAATTCAACCGGGCGGAATCAAAACAGTAGTAACCAACTTGCGTCAAAACGCGCCGCTTAAACCTCAAAAAGCAAGTAAAACCAAAATTGCACATGTAAACCGCCCAAAGAAAACTTCACAAGAAGACAAAAAATTGATGCCCCCCGAATATGTCGAGGCGTTGATTCAGATAACAGTGGGGGAATATCGGAAAGCGCTTGAGGCGTTGGAAACCTTAAGAGATGACCCATCTTTGAATCGTCAACAAAAACTTCAGGTGATGGAAAAAATTACTCATTGCTACAGAGGGTTAGGAGATTTCAATAACGCCGTTAATCGTCTTGAAGCTCAGTACCAATCTGCGAGGACTCGTGGAAAGAAAGGTTCATTGCTATGGCAAATCGCCACGATGCGGCTAAATTGTCTGGGCGATTTTGAAGGGGCTCAAAAGAATCTTCAACAATACATCGCAGAGCATCCGCACGGAAGTTGGTCGGAGCAGGCATTATTGTCGCTTGCTGAGCTTGCATACCTGCAGGAAGATGCTTCCAAAGCGATAGAGTTATACAAACGCCACACACAGAGGTTCGAATCAAGCAGGGAAACTGATCGTTCACTATTTAGAATAGGTCGGATTTATATTGAGGAGTTCAATCAGCCGCGTAAAGCTTTAGGATATTACGAGCGCATAATAGAGCAAAGTCCAAACAGCCGCTATTTCGAAAACTCACTTTACGAACTCCACCGGTTGTATAAACATCTGGGCTTGACTCAAAAAGCAAAAAACTTGCACGAAAAATATATCGCGAGCCTGATGCCCGGTCAGTGGTCTGCGATCTCATCAAAATACGAGTGAATGGTGTAAGTCTAAAATATGCAACCTTTTACGTACCTGATAAATCGCTGCCGGGGATATGTAGTTGTTATCGTGAATCGAATACCGTTTATCTTCTTTTTCTTCAAAGTTGGCTGCTGAGTACACTAATCAAGGTACAATTCTTAGCACACAATGTAGAGTCTGTTTCCGGTAACAACTTACTTGTATACGGTTTTATAAAGCCGTTACATAGTCCGGATTATATTCCATATTCTTAACTGCAATCTCAAAATTTAACCATCATTTACATCTGACTACCTGGATTCCAGTTTTTGGACAGCATTATTAATCATAGCTCGCAAATCCTTGATCTCCTCAATACTTTCAGCTATTCCCTTGTTGATGTCTAAAAGAGGAACGCTATTTAATCTTATATTCGCAAATGCCGACCAGAATGCACCTATTCCCGTTTCTTTTGATAGTTCTTCTCTCATTCTTTCGAATTCTTTAATGGACCCGGTTGTTACCGTCGCCAGTTGCTTTTCCATTGCCTTCAGGCAGGATATTATTTTTCTGCTGTGTTCAATAGCCATATCAGTTTGTGCACTTATCGGCAGTTTTGGCAACTTGCACGATTGCAGAGCTGATAGAGTTAGATAAGCTGAAACATTATCATAATAATTGATAGAACTACCGGCACATGGTAATAGAGTAAAGCCGTCCTTGTCAAAAGAGGTTCTATAAACGTCGCATTGAGGGGAGATTCCTGGGTTTTCATGAACCATACAGGAAAAGACGGTTTGTGGAAGTATGGATTTCATGCAAATCATATTTTTACAGGTAGTACAAAAACAAGGACGACTGGTGCACTTTCCTGCGAATATCCAATGCCCTTCACCATACGGTCCGGTTTCAATCGGATTTGTAGAACCGAAAAGAGCATATACCCTTTTTTTGAAAGCTGAGGCTGCATGCATTATTGCAGTATCCCCGCTTACACATGCATTTGAAAAGGAAAGACATGCGACAGCTTGACGAAACGTTGTCTTTCCAGCGATACACACACACCTTTCTCCAATCTTTTCAGCTATATCATCAGCAATCATTTTTTCGGCGGATGCACCAGATACAATAATGCTCCAACCGTTAGAGGTAAGCAGCTTCCCTAACTTTACAAAACTTGAAGGATGCCATCTTTTAGCCGCAATCGCAGCTCCCGGCTGAAAGAAGGCAATTTTTTTCGTATCTAATTGCACTCCTAAATGTTTCAGCATTATGCCGGCTTCTTTTTTTTCTTTTTCGGACAAGAAAATTTCGTATCTAAGCGGCACATTGCTGTCGACATCTGCTATTCTTTTATAAATGTCGCTGGAATGCAATTTGTTACAAGTTCTGGCAAACGGTATCGAATATAAGTATTGCGACCATTTGTCTAGAATCGCATGATTACCTTCCCTCAAAAAAGTTCGTCCAACAAGCGTGTTACATCTTATAAGTGAAGCTACAAAGGAAACATGTTCAAATTGACTAAGATTTATGATGTGGTCGTATGCTGAATCGTTTACTTCTGTGACAAAGCTCGAAAGCGCTTCTTTAGCTGCCGAAAAGCTACCGTCATTCCATAAGTCTCTTATCTCTTTACGAGGAAAATAGATAATATAATCACAAAAGGGATTATTGATAAGCCCACCCTCAAAACCCTTTTCTACAAGAAAGGAAATTGAGGATCTGCGCTTCTCTTTTATTCCTCGTAATATCGGTGTTGTCATTATGACATCACCCAAATTGTTAGGCATTATTACCAATTCATTTTTCATTGATAATATTTCTTTTCCTCATGTGTGAATGTATGACTTATGCTTTCGCATGCCAGCAGCAGAACCTGCTCTTCACTTAGGATTATTTTACCAATAATCCTTTTCGCCTCATCCAGCTGTTTTTTGTCTTGACTGTCTTTTACATTATCAAAAATGCTCGCCATGCATCTTTTTCTTTCTTTTCAATGATTCGCGACCTACACTTGATTTCTTTTCATTCTCTTCAATATAAGTCATTCATTAAGCAGAGACTAGAAACCTGCTAAGGTGTAGCTTATTTAGGGGCTCTTATGATATTTTCGATTTAAGTTGAAGCCATGTATCTTCACATTTGTGGTTAGCCATATTACGATTATCAAAGATCCATTTTTAAAATGATACATAATAGATCGAAATATGCTGAGTAATATTAGTAGGGTCGACAAAATGCAAGGAATGTTTGTCGAAACATGTATGGAATTTAAATCTGAATTGGGCAAAAAAAAGCCTCCGGGCTCTGGGGCTCGGAGGCATATATATAATCTGGCGGCGTCCTA
>CAZPHU010000059.1:0-23164 GCA_964586285.1 uncultured Fibrobacterota bacterium
CCCACTCCCCACCATCCGTCCCCCATCCGTCCCCCCTCCTTCTTCCGTCTTCCGTCTTCCGTCTTCCACCATCCGTCTTCCACCATCCGCCTTCCACCTTCCGTCTTCCCCCCTCCGTTTTCCCCGGCCGGCATCTATTTTGTTAGAGTTTCTCCCCGGTAGGCATTATCCCAAATCTAAAGGAGGGACCTTGTGGAAAACAGTTCGGCTTTCAGCAATTTTGATAATCAGAAAGTCTATTTCAGATCAAATGCTACCCGCTCCGCCGCATTTCGTAAGGAAAGCCTTCGAAAACTGCTTGCCGCCATGAAATCCCATGAAAATGATATCCTTGCCGCACTAGGAGACGATCTGGGGAAATCACGTAAGGAAGCATACCTTAGTGAGGTAGGACTGGTTGAGTCGGAAATCAAAGCAGCTCTGAAAAATATCGACTCCTGGATGAAGCCACGCAAGGTTAGAGTACCGCCGGCACTCATTCCGGCAAAGGCGTGTATCAGACCCGAGCCCTATGGAGTCGCTTTGATAATCGGTCCCTGGAATTACCCTTTTCAGCTGCTTTTCTCTCCTTTAATTGGGGCGATTGCCGCCGGTAATTGCGTGACACTTAAACCGTCTGAGTACGCCCCGAAAACGTCGGAGGCAATTCTTGAACTTATCGGTAATACTTTTGATCCCCAATACATCAGCGCGGTCCAGGGCGATGCGGAATTTGCAGCGAAACTAATCGATATGAACTGGGACTATCTTTTTTTCACCGGCGGAATACAAACAGGCAAGAAGGTGATGAGCGCGGCATCAAAACATCTCACTCCATTAACACTGGAGCTTGGTGGAAAGAGCCCCTGTGTCGTGGATGAGCAGATTAACCTAAAAGTCACCGCAAGGCGCATAATCTGGGGGAAATTTTTCAATGCCGGACAAACCTGTATCGCCCCCGATTATCTTCTGGTAAACGAAAATGTAGTGGAATCACTGATTCCTCGACTTATTTCAACAATAGAGGATTTCTACGGGGTGGCTCCCGAAAAATGCGCCGATTACGGGCGAATAATTAACGAGACACATTTCGAGAGACTTAACGGGCTTTTGGATAATCAAAAGATCATTCACGGCGGTAAATGCAGCAAAAATGATCTTTTCATCTCCCCCACTCTAATCGGAGTCGATTCCTGGGACAATACAATCATGCAGGATGAGATATTCGGGCCGATTCTGCCCATTTTGACTTATAAAGATCTAAATGATGCGATCGAAGCGATAAACAGCCGACCTAAGCCGTTGGCTTTATACCTGTTTTCAAAAGACGAGAACGTTCAGAAGACGGTTTTGGAGCGAACATCTTCGGGCGGAGTGTGTATAAACGACACTATCAATCATATTGTTCCCCACAACCTGCCTTTCGGCGGCGTGGGACACAGCGGAATGGGAAAATATCACGGGGAGACTACATTCAAGGCTTTTTCTCATGAGAAGAGCATACTTAACAAGTCGTTTCGGTTTGATTTCAGATTTAGATATGTTCCCTACCGTTTTCCATTTTCGATCGCACGATATATTATCAGGTTTATGACACGGTGAAAGTAACTCAAACCCCCGATTGTTACCGAACGATGCACCGTCGGACCGCCGGTGCCAGGATTTCACGGAATGTTTCGATTTGGTCGGCGGAAAATGGTTTGATATTATTAAAGGATGTGTCCAGCATGGGTATACTTTGATTCATCCGCTGTAAAAATACACGCGACACTCCATTAAGAATCATCGCAAGCTCTTCCATCACCTGCGTATCTATAATTTTTGGAGCAAGGGTTATACGCACTTCAGCATTCTCCCCCATCGATTTTACCTTTTGAATCGATCGAATCAGTCGTGGATAAATATCCGGTAAGCGGGCGCCAAGCAGAGAGTTATAACGTGAAGGGACGGACTTAATATCAAGCGCCAGATAGTCGGGATCACACTCGGCGATTTTTTCAGGAAGCAGACCGTTACTGTCAAGCTTTATTCGATACCCCATTTCTTTTACTTCCCGACACAACCCAGGTACGCCGGAGTGGATGGTTGGCTCTCCCCCACTGAACACCACTCCGTCGATAAGCCCTTGTCTTTTTTCCAGAAAGGACCAGATCTCATTTGATTGCCCGGAAATATCATCATGACCTTCCACCAGTTGGGGATTATGGCAGTAGGGGCATCGAAGATTGCAGCCGGAAAAGAAAAGGACAGCCGAAACTGTCCCCGGAAAATCGATAAAAGAATTTTTCAGCCAGCCGCCAAGGCCTACGAACGTGCTTCGCACACCGAATCTTCCTGCTCAGTGATTCGCGGAGTGTCCACTTTCGCATCGTCGAGTTCAAAATCGAATGTCTCGCGCTGCTGGTATTCGCTTTTCTTGCCCAGATTCCAGTTCTGTACCGGGCGGTAATAACCCACTATACGACTGTAAACCTCTGCCTCCTCACCACAGTTTGGACACGCGAAATGCTCCCCGCGTAGATAGCCGTGATTTGAGCAGACCGAAAACGTCGGCGAGAGAGTAAAGTAAGGAATCTCATAGTTTTGGGCGATTTTTCGAACCAGTGCCTTACAGGTTTCGACATCATCCACCGATTCCGCCAGAAAACCATGAAATACCGTTCCTCCAGTATACTTACGCTGTATGTCGTTTTGCATCTCCAGAGCCTCGAAAATATCCTGCGTGGCGTTAACCGGCAGCTGAGTCGAGTTCGTATAGTACGGATTATCCTCACCAGGTATGGTCATCCGTGTAAACTTTGCGCGGTCGATCTTTGCCAGACGATACGATGTACTCTCGCCCGGAGTTGCTTCCAGATTGTACAAATGTCCGGTCTCTTCCTGATACTTTACCAATCTTTTGCGCATATGCTCCAGAACTTCCATGGCAAATTCACGCGCCTCCGGGTCGGTCAGATCTTTACCAATAAAATTCAGCACAGCCTCGTTCATACCGATCAGTCCGATAGTCGAGAAATGATTATTCCAGTGGCGAAGATAACGCTGCGTATAGGGAAACAGCCCCTTATCCATCAGTTTAGTTATGGTTCCACGCTTTATCTCCAGTGAATCTCGTGCCAAATCCATGTAATGGTTTAGCTGGCTGTAAAATTCATCCTTTGTTGTGGACAGATAACCGATTCGAGGAAGGTTTATGGTGACCACACCAATTGAGCCGGTAAACTCGTCGGCACCAAACAAACCGCCGCCACGCTTACGAAGCTCACGTTTGTCCAGCTGCAGCCTGCAGCACATCGAACGCACATCCCCGGGATTGAGATCGGAGTTTATGAAATTCTGGAAATAGGGCGTGCCGTACTTTCCGGTCATTTCAAAGAGAAGCTTTGCATTCTCGCTGTCCCAGTTGAAGTTATCGGTCAGATTATAGGTTGGAATCGGGTAAGCAAACCCTCGACCGTCGGCGTCGCCTTCAATTAAAATCTCCAGGAAAGCCTTGTTGATCATATCCATTTCTTCCTGAAAATCGCCGTAAGTTTGCTCCAGCGCTTCCCCACCTACGATAGCCGGCTGATCTTTAAGATCCTGAGGTACAACCCAATCGAGAGTGATATTGGTAAAAGGAGCCTGCGAGCCCCATCTGGAAGGCGTATTTACACCGAAAATAAACGATTGGATGTTCTGTTTAACTTCGGCATACGAAAGATTATCCACACGAACAAAAGGCGCCAGGTAGGTATCGAACGAAGAAAACGCCTGCGCTCCGGCCCATTCGTTCTGAAGAATACCCAGGAAATTCACCATCTGCTGCACAGAGTGGACAAGTGCTTGGGCGCTCGGGATGAGATCTTGTTTCTAACACCACCTAGCCCCTCCGCAATCAGCTGACGCAGCGACCATCCGGCACAATAACCCGAAAACATAGAAAGATCATGAATATGAATAGCACCGTTGCGGTAGGCGTCGGAAATGTCGTGAGGATAGATATTATCGAGCCAGTAATTTGCTGTAATCGCACCGCTGTTATGAAGAATCAATCCGCCCAGAGAATAATTTACGTTGGCGTTTTCGTTTACGCGCCAGTCCTGTTGCTGCAAATATCCATCCATGGTGTTGGCAATATCGAGGAGCAGATCTTTGGTTGAACGCATCCGGCGGCGCTGTTCACGATAAAGAATGAATGCCTTTGCCACCCGTGCGTTACCGTTTTCAATAAGAGTCTTCTCGACGATGTCCTGAAGTTCCTCAACGGCGGGAATAGAGTTGGGATGAAAACGCAAATCGATGACAGCTTCGACTTTCTTAGCCAATGAGAGTGCGAGACTAAAGTCCTTTCCCCCAACAGCTTCGGCTGCTTTGTAGATAGCGTTTGCGATTTTGAAGTTATCGTACGGAACAAGTTTGCCGTCTCTTTTTCTAATAGTACTAATCATGTGACTTACGGACCCCCTTACGATATATGGTGAAGCGTTGTTGGGAGATGACTATATGTTGTACATCCATGCTTCTAAAAGTAGTACAAAGGGTGAAGAGAGTCAACCATTTTCGATTTTTTTTTAAAATCGGTCAAAAAAAAACGAAAAATAACCTGAAATGGCCCGTTTTTGACCAATCGCTGCGGCGATTTTTTCGCTTTTCGCCGCAAAGACTAGAAGTGCGCCCATCTATATGATGGTATTTTTTGAATAAATTCTACAATATATGGGATTAGGTTTCAAGGGGACAGGACGAAGGAGTCAGGGAAACGCACCCCCCTTGGTCCCTTCTTAGCAAGCAACGTCGTTGCTTTAAGGTTAACTTTAGCGATTCTTCGGGGGCAAACGCACCCCCTCCCAGCCTCCCCCTTGGTAAGGGGGAGGAGCTAACACTAAGATTAACAACGCGTTAAAGCCTTCACCTTACCAAGGGGGGAGGTTTGAATGGGTGCATTTCTCACGAGTCAAGCTAAATGCAACGGCATTGCCCTTAGCAAGGGGGGAAAGAACGCTTGGTAGTAGGACAGAGCAGTGAGGAGGAAGGAGTTAGAAAACGCCTTTGACGCCTTTTCCAACTCCTGGTGCTCTTGCCCTAATTTCTACCCCAACCGGGGACCTTCGAAACCTGTTCCCGGGTGGGAGAATTCGGTGACTGAATGGATACAGGGTCGGAGGACGATTTGACGGCGGACAAAATATAAGTTGTATCATTTATTATCGATCCGTATAACAAAATGTACTCGGATTCATCTCGACTAAAACTTAAACTTCCCTCTACATCGCCCTCCAGCTTAAACTCTCCGATACCGACGGGGATCTCCGCAACCGTTCCATAATGATACTCCCCATTAGGGATATCTTCTATCGTACGGTCTTTTCCACCGGCAACTCTGTAAACTTCGCCGCGAAATGTAACCTTCACAGCCGAGGCGGCATCGTTGCGTATCTTTAGCCTGTTTTCGCTGCAACCAATCATAAAGACAAGCAAACCCAAACCCAATAAAGCACCTCTTACCGTTTTCATATTCCCTCCGATGATCTACCAATCCCCTTCCAGAGATTGATCCTTTTTATGAATCGATTCGCCCCGTTCTCCACCTTTTCGTATTATTTGCGGCGTCACGAAAATAAGCAGATCGGCCTTTGTCGCGGTTTTGTTACTGCGTTTGAATATATTGCCCAGCACCGGAATGTCTTTAAGCAGAGGTATCCCCTCCTCCTCTTCATTTTCCTGATTTGAAGTAAGCCCCGCTATCACAACCGTTTCTCCATCACTCACCACCACATTCGTGTTGGCCTTCTGACTTCGAATACTTCCGCTCTGATCGGGCGTCTCCTTCTGAGCATGTATCTGCATCATGATACGATTGCTGTCGGTCACATGGGGAGTAACTGTAAGACGCGTGCCGGCAGGTATATAGCGTGTGATGGGGTTACCCGCCTCATCCAGCACAATCGTCGGAATGTTCTCCCCCATAAAGATGGAAGCTTCCTTGTTATCAAGCGTGGTGATAGAGGGCTGAGCAACCATCTCGCCATTGTTGTCCCTGAAAAGGTACTCCAGAGTAACGGCATATCGATCCTGTGATAAAATACCCCAGCTGAGACGCTCGACGGCTTCGGAAATGGCTTTGTCCGGAAGATGTACCGCACTGGCCGGCTGCCCCTCCACAGTGCCGAAAACTCCCCACTGCACTCCCAGGTTGTGAAGATTACTCGTGTTTACTTCAACGATCTTGGCTGAAATGGAAATCTGTCTGGTCTCGATATCGAGCTTCTTAAGTAATTGCTTTATCTGATTTATGTTTTGTCCGGTATCAAACACAATCAATGCATTGTTGTGTTCTACAAGAGTGATCTTTCCCCGTTCCGAAAGCAGTTCTCTGACCGGCCCCACCATTTCAGAGGCTTTGGTGTTGTTGAGGGTAATCACTTCACGACTCAACGGACTGGCCTCCTCTACCGCAAGTGCCACGTTTGCACGCATGATCTGGCGCTTCTGATAATCCTCCTGCCTCAGAACATAGATGTAATCTTTTTCCTCGACGGCGGCAAGATTCAACATTCGACAAACGATATTAAACGCCTGATTCCATTTTTTCCGAGTCAGCTGCACACTTACCCTGCCCGAGACATTAGGATCAAGCACAATATCCATGCCGCTTACATGGGAAATTTGCGTGAACACCGATCGCACATCCGCATCCTCCCAGGACCATGTCCCGTACACCGTGCCCCGATGCGAACGGCCGACCGTTTGCCCATTAGCAATCGACACAATAAAAATCATTGCCAAAGGACATAGGAAATTCCTCAATTTTATTCCGATATGCTTCATACCGCGCCTCACGGGTTGTTAATTATCCTGACTCTTGTGTAAATCCAACGTAAAGGTGTGACTTATACCCGATTCATTGAGAAGAAAAATGACACGATTCTCCTGAATCCTGAATACCCGCCCGCTTCTGACCCTGTCCCGCTCACGCATTGCATAGGGCTGATTCTCATTGCTCAGATCTTCGAACAAAGCGACACGATCATCTTTGTCGTAGAGCACACCGACAAGTTTGAGTTCTGTAACATCAGGCAAATCGGCCCGATAGACATCCTTTTCATTTAAAGGTATAAACGGATCACGTCCACGAACATGGTAAACGATCTCCTGTTGAGAGTGTGTCGATGCATCCCCGGTTGTGCTCGTCTTAATATCCGGCCCCACATCAGCTTTTGCCTCTTGGCGGTCGAGACGCTCGGGTGCTGAATCATTTGAACGGTCGGCATGCCCCGGGTAAAAAGGCTCACCACCGTCATTAACGGCGCTATTTTCTTTTTCACCATCGATAGTTTTCGAAACGCTCCGGTTTTTGTCTTTCAGAGGCGCTGACCATTGCATAGACTTTTCGGTACCGCTTACGCTTACACCGACACGAATTTCGTTATCCCGGGTTTCTATTTCGGCATCCTTATAACTTTCTCCATTGAAATGGATCGTCAATCCTACCACTCCCGGATTAACCCGGCTTTTCCGCAGGTTCAGCGCATCGAAGGGATAAATACCCGGAACGTATTCCCCCGATACAACCGTGCTTTGCACATTCTCAAAAACAGCGATCAAAACCGATCCCCGTCTGGCGGTTCTGATCGAAGCAGGTTTATTCGTTTGAACGACCAACTCCGCAGTAGATCCGTTTCGGTTTATTTGGAGAGAGGTGATTTTTGCCCGTTGCGATTGCGTCGCGGGAGCGCCCCGGTCTGCCGCCGCAGGCATGAAAAGCCCTCCGACAATCCGGGGTAAAGAAAAGGACATAGTTCCCAACCCAGCGGTTGCAACGGACTTCGGCCTGCCAAAGGCAAAGAAATCCGATTTCGTGCGGGGCGCGGTAACAGCCGATGCAGCCAAAACCGCGTGCTGCGTCACCAGCATGATACCGACCGCCCATAGAAAAGCGCCTCTTACAAGTCGCGTCACATTTTTTTGTCTGCACATATCAGTATCCATAAGTACTTTATTGCCTGGATGAAAACGTAGTCATTTCAAATGACGCTACAATACTTTGTATGGCTTTTCCGTGCTTTTCAAACTCGGCAATAGACTGTTCAATACCCCGATCGGTGTTGATCTTTACATTCGACAAATTGATAATGAGAGGCAGATTCGCCATATGGGCAAAGAAATTGCCCAACTGATGATACCCGCCCGAAACCGAAACAAAGTATCGGTTTTCTATGTAGTGTTCGCGGACTTTATCCGGAAGGGGATTAAACTTGCGGGTATAGATACCGCTTGCCTTGGCGATAGAGTTTATATCTCTTATCAGCCTGGGGATTTCCTTGCGATCCGGAAACATACGACGCAGAGAGTCAAGTTGCCCCTGTCTTCTTACATTTTCTTCGCTTAGCCGATCGCGCTGTGTTTTCATGTTTCTGATCGCGTTCAGCTCTACCGATTTTTGATGATAGACCTGCTTTAATGAGTTCAATTCTCTGCTTAGAGGCAAGATAAGCTGGTAATAAAACAGTATTGCGCAAAAAACGGTTGCCAATACCAATAGTATGCCGTCGCGCTTGCGGTGATCTTTCAGATCCAACGATTTAATCCAGTTCATCCGAATGCCTCCGAAAGCTTTCACCCGCCGCGGCCAGATGCGCATCGGGGTTAACCCTGCAGCTGACTGTAAAATCGTAGACTTTACTTTCCCTGTTCTGCTCCACCTTTGACAAACCGACATCAAGGATATATTCACTATCCTGTAAAGCCGACATGTAACCGGCTACTTCCGAAAAGGAGAGTGTTTTTCCGCTCACATTTAATGTCGGTCTGGTACCGTCCTGAACCTCATGGAAATTTTCCTCTATTGCAGTTAGCCAGGTTTGATCGGGCAAAGCGGCGCTGAAAATCTCCTGAAGTCGAACCCAGCGCTCACGGTTTATGTCGATTTTGCGAAGTGCCTCAATTTTTTGGTTTATCAGTGTTTGTTCTGTTCTGAGCTGATTGATTTCATTTTGAATATGTCTGTTTTCAGCAATCTTTTGATCGACTGCCTCTATCGCATCTTTTTTTTCTGTGACTTGCCTTTTAAGATTTATCCACATCAGGCCCAATCCAATTACTGTAAGGAAAAAGAGAACAGCCGGATAGACAATCTCGCCTCTGAAGCGAAAACCCCGGGAATGCATCCGATATTCGGCAGGAAGAAGATTGACCTCTATACGTTCCATCACAGATCCGTCTTTCTGCTTGCCAGCCCTACGGCAACGGTTAAGAATGCCGATATCGATTGTGGATCAACCGCACCAAACATTCCGGTCTGATAATGCAAGTGCGCCAGAGGATTTGAAATTGAGACCTCTGTTTGATGGCGCTTACGCAAGTGGTCGGAAAGTTCAGGTATATAAGCACCCCCGCCGCTGAGTATTATTTTGCTGATCCTGTCGTTTTTTTCCGAGTTTCGGTAATAGCTGAATGCCAGGTCTATACCGGCCGACAGCTCCTCTGCGGCAAAAGCCAAACTTCGACTGACGGTTTCACTGTCGAATTTGCTGCCTTCGCGTCCGCCGATAATATCACGGGCAGCTTTCTCATCGATATTCAAGCTTCTTCTCAACGATCCTGTGAAAAACTCTCCCGCAATTGAAATGTCTCTGCTGGAATGAAATAGACCGTCCTTGACGAAAATCACAGTGGTAAGTTCGTGACCGATGTTTAACAACGCTACGGTCTGATGCTCTGCAATACCGTTATTCTCGAGGCAGTAACAGTTGTATGTCGCAAACGCATCCGCATCTACAACCACCGGACTGTAGCCGGCCTCGTACAGAAGATCGATGTATCTTTGCATAATCCGGTTCTTGGCGGCAACAAGCAACACTTCCAGTTCGCTGCTTTCGGGCAGGCGGCGCAAGATCTTGTAATCAAGAGTAATATCCTCTACATCAAAAGGACTCCTCTGGCCCGCTTCCCAAAGTATCACCTCTTCGACATTTTCGTTTGCTTTCATCTTGAAAAGAAATTTGTCGGAAAGAATACCGTGACCGGACATCGAAATGACAATCCGGTTGATAGAGGGATCACACTGATTAACAAGAATGGAAACCGCACTTATCAACTCATCTTTGTTTTTTATATCACCGTTGACGATCGTGCCGGGCTTGAGTTCCTTTATGCCAGTGGCCTCAAGATGGTAGCCGTCTTTGCGCTTGGCCACTTTCGCAAGCTTCAGAGAATGACTACCGATATCCAGACCGACAGTTGAGCGATTTGCCTGTATTTTTCGTAACCATTCCATTTCAAGCCACATTGTGTTCCCGATGAAGCCGGTAATAAACCGGTTTGATGAAATTCCTTAAGATAACAAAGGCTAACTGGTGATAATCTACAGAGTTACCCTATATATAAGTGTTGAATGAAAGCAGACGCTTGTCAATAGAAAAAAGTGACGGAACATGGCCGGGAAGGATTACGGCAGCGAAAGGATGTGTGAAATGAAATTAGTCGGATCGCAACCGTGTTCAAGGTTTACAACCTCATAAAAGCATTGCCCTTTCGGCTGGTCGTCTTTTGGAAAATAAGGGCTTAAGCAATTTTGGAATACCCGGAGGGATAGTTCACACTATTGTTTCAGACCCTTATGCTCTCAATGGATTGTGCGACTGGTCCGCTAAGAGCCGCTCAATTCAGGTAAGAATCAAAACTAAGGGGGGCGCAACATTTTTGCGTATAAGCTGTTAGGGGATGTTTGATCATAAGGTATAATCGGAGTTTGTCGCGTTGGTGCGTTGGCTTCTCTTCCCGGGTTTGCAAACCCATCCGGTGCTATTGGCTTCTCGAACCGGCGAATCTTTCATCTCATGGCATGGGTAACCCAGGATGTGTCGGAATTTGATATTTCCATGCGCAGAATGATTTTTTTCTCCTGTTTTACAGTCCCGCTTTTGCCGATTGATGTAATGGTCAGAAAACGTCCCGTTTCATCACTGTTTTCCTTGAGCTTTACCTTATACGAGCCTTCATTATACTCTGTTTTGGCTAAACCTGTTCGCCACGACGGAGTTTCCCGAAGGTGCACAAGTGCCTGCATCAGCCCGTACTCGCTAATTTCCAAAGCCTTGCGATGGTGTACCTGAAGAGATTGTTGTTTGCTTCTCAAAAGCCCGACAACCGCACCACCCACTACGACAAGAGTTAAAACCGCCACCAGTATCCTGAAAGGAATACTTGCGGTTGGTCGACAGAGGCTGTTTATGGAATGTTTAATCGATTTCAAAATCATGCTCTCCCTTTGACGCGAATTTCCGCGTCTACACTACTGTTTGTGATAAGGATGCCCCTTCAAAATAGTAAATGCTCTATATATTTGTTCGGCCAGAAGGACCCAGCAGAGTCGATGAGGAAATGTCATCGAGGACAGACTGATAAGCTGGTGAGCACGTTTTTTTACAGCCGGCGCCAAACCGTGTGCCCCGCCTATGACAAACACCAGATTGGCGCCCAGAGGTAATGTCTGCTCTAAATACCCGGCAAATTCTTTACTGCTGAACTGCCGCCCCTCCTCACCAAGAGCCAAAAGTATGCATCCTGGAGACAAATGCTTTTCGATCTGCTTCCTTTCACTTTCAAGCACCACATCGACCGGGCCTCCCGAGGAGTCGGGTTTGAGAAAGACGGTACTCAGAGAGATGTGGGGGCGCAACATTTTTTGATACCGCTGTATTTCTTCCGAAAAACCCTTCTGTGCCTTACCGATGCCGATTATCTTTATGGATGCCACAATATCTGTTCCTCTATCGCCACTGGTTTTGCTGGCGTTGCTTCTCGAAAACGTATTTAATTATCTGATCTCGTTTACGCTGTTCCTCGAAATTTACAAATTGGCCGTGATGTCTGTAATACGTAGTCGTTTTACCTTCCTGAAGACCGATTCTGAGTATCTTACATGCCACACCACTAAACGAGGCGCCGGGAATGTTAAATGCGGTCGAGATAAGATCCCCGGGGCGCAGCGAACGCTCGCAAATGAAACTTATACCACCTCCGCTCAAATCCAATAGTTTTCCTTCTACCTGCTCTCCCCTCTTGATTTCGGAATTATCCACATCAGCCGTTCGTATGAGTCTGAAACGTATGGGAAAGTTAACCGCCACACGAACGTACTTCCGAAGCTGATTTCGTTTCAACTCCATCGTATGGTACGCCGACAGCAAACCGTCATTGTCGGCTTTTGCAATGCGAAGCGCAAGACCGTACATACCGTCCTGTTTGCGGGAGAAGGCAAATTTGAGGACATCACCAGAGGAGATGTCCAGATAGTCTTCCCGTTTGGTATTGTATTCCAGAGTGAACATGAACTCATTAGAATCGACCACAGTTGCTTTGCCTACGATCGGCAGACGATGATCCTTGCCGAAAATGGAACCGGTTTGGCCGATTGAAATATTTCTGGTCGAAATCAGAGGATGTTCGTTGTGCAAATGGTGGAAACCGGCCTTTCTTCTAATGGAGCCGATTAGCCGGTCTACCTTATCGATCTCATCATCCTCGGGACGCCCACTTAAAAGCATTGAAACGTGTCGGTCCACGCATTTTTCAAATACCGACACCGATTGCAGAATCAGCTGAGGCTGAAGGGAGGGCTCATGTTTGATCAATTCTTTTACGCAAGCCACCTCAGTCTCTGTCAATCCAATGCTTTTGGCTGTATCCAGAAATCGACAACGATCAAGCTTGGCACTATCTTCTTTCTCTTTCAGGCGTTTATAGGAATAATAGGCGGCGAGAAAACCAAGCAATGCCGCTAAAGCCAAAAAGAACGAGACCACAACCGGCCCGCTTGCACCTTTCCACCCGATCTGGTCGATCACGCTTTGCGCTCCTGCCCCACCGACAACGCAAAACAGCAGAATCAGCATCTTACACAGAAGTTTATCAGGAAAAGAGAAAATCGGATAAAAAAGCATTTTATTATAGAACCTCACCGCAACACATTGTAATATTGATTCTGGTAGTTTGAAATAAAAAAATATGTTACAGGCATCAAGGTTTAAATATCAGACACGTTTATTGCAATTTTACCCCATAAACAAATCCCGTGACAAGGAACTAATGTGAAAAAGGTCCCGGTGGAAAAAATCGAAAAAGGAATGGTGCTGGCCCGAGATATCCGCACCGGATCTGGAAATATCTTACTGGGTTCCGATTCAAATCTTACACCCGCTATGGGAAGAAGACTTCGCAATTGGGGTGTTTCATTCGTATATGTACAAGGTGAGGAAGAGAGCACAAAAGAGTACCATGAAGAATCTCCCGCACCTCATGAGATCAGAAAACACCTGGAGCATAAATTTTCGGACGTCAAACAAGATCCATTCATGCAGCAAATCTTCAATGCCGTCTACAGATATCGTATCGGCAAAGAGTTATAAGACAGGTTTTTACCGTGAAATACCGTAAGGATTTATTAAAGAGAATAGAAAACGTATCGACTGTCCCAACGATACCCACCGTTTTGGAGCGCATAACTTTGCTTCTTCAAAACCCGCAAACTTCGGCGGAAGAGATCGGGCGGGCGATTACAACCGATCAGTCCCTCGCCTCCAAAGTGCTTAAGCTGGTAAACTCGGCGTTTTACGGATTTCCGGGCCGAATCAGTACGATAACTCACGCGGTTGTGATTCTTGGCTTTGCAACCATAAAAAACCTGGTGCTTACGACGACCATATTTGAAGTATTCAAAAACAAGCAAAGCGCGGAAAATT
This sequence comes from uncultured Fibrobacterota bacterium, assembly GCA_964586285.1. Lineage (GTDB taxonomy): Bacteria > Fibrobacterota > Chitinivibrionia > Chitinivibrionales > CAYFVL01 > CAZPHU01. Next base: position 13,704 of record CAZPHU010000059.1, read on the forward strand.
TCGACATGGAACGGTTTTGGTTTCACTCGGTTGCCTGCGGGGCCGCCGCCAAATCACTGGCGGGTTTTGTCGGGTGTAACGAGCGGGAAGAGTGCTTTATAGCCGGCCTGCTTCACGACATCGGCAAGATAATTATCTGCCGATACCTTCCCGACGAGTTCGAACAGACAACAGACTACGTGCAGAAAAATGACTCGCTGTTCCTGGATGCTGAAGAAAAACTTTTCAGCAATACACACCAGCAAATCGGTGGATTCTTAGCCGAAAGCTGGAATTTACCCCGGAGCCTTCAATACCCCATACTTTATCACCATCGACCTCACAACGCCAAAAGGTTCTACACCATTGTTGCAATAGTGCATGTTGCCGACATTCTGATCCGTTCCATGGACTTCGGCAACGGCGGAGACAAAAAAATTCCACAAATATCTCATCAGGTTTGGGAGAATCTTGGACTCGACAGGCTGTCCTTGCCTCAAGTATTAGACAGTATTTCCGATGAAGTTGAAAAAGCCACCGTTTTCATGCAGATCTGAAACTGTTCGAGCCTGCCTTAAAATCGGAATACGCATGAGCAACCGGCAAGCTTTTCTTTATCCGGCAGGTTAAGCGATACATTTGTCCCGCCTATTTTTCGGCCGTCTTTTCCTCGTCATCCGTAAACAGAGGCTTTTTCAATGCCCTTTGCAGACGTTGTTTTTGCCGGATTTGGCTGTTTTCCGAGAAACTTCGTGGAAGTGAAAAACTTCGGATAGCGGTGAATGCGGCAAGAATAAGCAGAAATACCACACCGATATAGAAAGGCGATATAGTTTCTAAAAAAATCATTTAAATACTTCCGAGTACGGAGGAAGAACTTTTTCATCAATCTCTGTTTCCAGCCACCCGCCGTTTTGCATGGAAACCATTGTTTTGCACAGCGGCGAGGCTAATTTGAGTATATCATCATTTTGAAGTTTTCGCAAAAGGGTTTGCAATATCCCAAACGACATTCTGCCCAACTCGGTTCCGCTTCTGTTTCTGTGATAGCGAACATCCATATCTACCTGGGCCAAAGCATCCAAGCCGAACAGGTTGAACATGTCTATCAATAGACCGATCTCTACCCCGTATCCGCTTGAGAATGGAATCTTTTTGACCGCTTCACGCCTGAAGCCGTACTCTCCGGCAAGAGGCTGAGCGATATGGGCAAGCCCCGGGTAAAAAAGGCTCAAAAGCGGGCGGATCAGTATTTCGGTTACTCTGCCGCCGTAATCGTGTATGGTTTCTCCGTTAACCTGCAGCGGTCGTCGGTAGCTTCCTTTAACAAACTGTATCGACATGTCGGTTAAAAGCGGTCCCGCCAGGCCGTACACGAATCGTTGGTGAAAATTTACGATGTCTGCATCCACACAAATTATTACGTCTCCGGTGGAGACGAAAAGTGATTTCCACAGCGCGGCTCCTTTTCCCCGGGCTTCTATCGAGCCGGTGTCGATCTCATCCACCTCATACACGGAGGCCCCCGCCTGCCTTGCTGCTGTTATCGTATTATCTTCCGATTGCCCGTCAATCACTACGATTTCATCTACAAGCGACACTTCTTCCATAAGTGTTCTTCGCAGCGTTCCAACCACCCCTCCCACAGTTTTTTCCTCGTTGCGCGCGGGGATAACCGCCGAAAGGCTGATGCCTCTTTCTTTCTTGTTCTTAACAAGATTTGAAAGCGGTAAAAATTGGCTATGATGATACCCTTTTATCATTTTTTACTCCGAATATGAGCGTCGGACGAAACGTGCTGATTTTGTATTCGCATATTTAAAGAAACCGTCGGGACCTTGATATTGACGGTACTCGGGCAGGGTTTACGGCTTGTTATGGTATTTGCTTTCTTTTATCGCCCGGCGCTGTGATGTATCAATATAATTTTAAAACAATATACATATTGACACGGACTCATTCTCCGACATATATTTCTGAGCCTGTTCTCAAATTCTATCCTTATATCGATAAGGAGTTCGGTTAAATGAAAACCGTAGTGGTAAATACGAAAAGCATCGAGCGCAAATGGTATGTGATTGATGCATCCAACATGGTACTGGGCCGTTTGTCCTCCACCATTGCTAATTTGTTAATTGGGAAGACTAAGCCTGCTTATTCTCCCAACCAAGATCATGGTGATCATGTAATAGTGATCAACGCATCGAAGGTCATTCTGACCGGCCGTAAGGCTGAGACGAAGAGTTATTTTCGTCACTCGGGATTTCCCGGCGGCGAAAAGATCAGACCTTTCAAGAAGCAAATGGAGCTTGATCCGACAGCGGTTATAAAACTTGCGGTCAAAGGCATGGTTCCCAAAACCACGTTGGGTAGACAGATTCTGAGCAAGCTTCACGTGTACGCCGGGGATAATCATCCTCACGCGGCTCAGAAACCCGAACCATTTGCGATCAAGTAAGATCAGCAATTAACATCATTAAAGGAGCTGATGATTTTGGAAAACGTCCAAGCAACAGGAAGGCGTAAATCAGCAATCGCTTCGGTGATTCTCAAAAGCGGTAAAGGTGAGCGTAAAATCAACGGTCAGGATATCAAACAGTATATCAAGAGCGATACACTGATTATGGATATCGAGAAGCCGTTTGAGGTTCTTGAAGCCGGTGATTCATTCGACATCCAGGTTCGTGTTCGCGGCGGCGGTCTCAGCGGCCAGTCAGGAGCCATTCGTCTGGGAATCGCACGTGCGTTAGCCGGTATGAGTGAGGAGAATCATCGTACTCTTCGCAAGCATGGCCTTCTTACCCGCGATTCACGCGAGGTTGAACGTAAGAAGTACGGTCTTGCCGGAGCACGCAAACGCTTCCAGTTCTCAAAACGTTAATTTTTTTTAGTCCTATTACTACCCACATGCGGCATGCGGTGAACGGGTGTCCCTTTGAGGATCATTCTCCGCGTTAAGCTGCATGGCGGAAAAACCCATACTTTTTGGAGGCTACTATGTCTGCTGTTTCACTTCAGGACCTATTGATGGCAGGTACTCATTTCGGGCATCAAACCAAAAGATGGAACCCGAAAATGAAACGTTTCATCCTCTGCCCTCGCAACGGCATTTACATTGTCGATCTTAATAAAACCATTTCCAGTCTGGACACCTTTATCAGTCGTGTAAGAAGCGAAGTTGAACGCGGAGGCCGTGTTCTTTTCGTTGGCACCAAGAAGCAGGTACGGGATGTTATTCGTGAAGAGGCCACCCGCTGCGGAATGCCGTTTGTAACCGAGCGCTGGCTTGGTGGTATGCTTACAAATTTCCAGACAATACGTCAGAGTATCGGTAAGCTTGAAAAAATCGAAGCCATGGAAAAAGACGGTACCATGGAAGCACTGCCTAAAAAAGAGGTTCTTTCCTTGATGAAGAAGAAGGAAAAGCTGCTTGCCGTGCTTGAAGGCATTCGTCATATGCGTCGTCTTCCTTCGCTGGTTTTCATAGTAGATGCTCTCAAGGAGCACATTGCAATCAGTGAATCTCGACGCCTTCGCATACCAATCGGTGCGATAATCGATACCAACTGCGATCCCGACAGTGTAGATTATCCGATCCCCGGAAACGACGACGCGATTAAATCGGTACATCTTATTACCAAGGCCATTTCCGATGCGATTTTAAGTGTCAAGGCGATCAAAGAAGAAGAGATGGAGCAGATGGCCGCCAGAAATGAAGAAGGCGAGCTGGTTGAAGAAGTATCGGCTGAAGGCGAAGGGTCTGAAGAAGAGGAAGAAGAGAACGAAGAAGAGAAAACGGGAAGCAAAAAGCGACGCGTTTTCCGTCGTAAGATGGTTAAGTCTGATGAGGATGAAGACTAGTAAAGCTCTTCCCGATACGAAAAATGCTTTTTTTACCCGTATAGGTTTCGAATAAAAGGAGAATCCAGCCATGGCGATATCAGCTTCAATGGTTAAAGAATTACGCGAAAAAACCGGTCTTGGCATGATGGCCTGCAAAAAGGCACTCACCGAAACCGATGGAGATATGGAGAAGGCTATCGAAAACCTGCGCAAGCAGGGCCAGGCTACAGCCGCAAAACGAGCAGGTAGAGCAGCTAAAGAGGGTAAGGTACACGTTATTATCCAGGAAAACGACGCTCTCATTTACGAAGTTAATTCAGAGACGGACTTTGTAGCCCGAAACGAAGACTTTCTGTCTTTTGTAGACGGTCTTGGTGGTCTTCTGATGAGCAAGAAGCCTTCAGACATGGAAGCTGCCAAAGGGTTGGTTGCGCCCGAATTCGGCGGTCAGAACGTTGAGGCGAAGATAATGGAGCTGGTGGGCAAAATCGGTGAGAACATCACTTTCCGTAGGTTTACGATTATTCCTGTTGATAAAAGCAGCCAAAAGGCTTTCTCTTATATACACGGTACCGGACGCATCGGCGTTTTGCTTACGTTATCTTCCGACAAGCCCGATGTTCTGGACAGCGATGCCGTTGAGGAGCTTGGGAAGGATCTGGCCATGCAAATCGCGGCTTCTAATCCTTTAGCGATTTCACGCGATAAGGTTTCGGAAGAACTCGTTTCTAAAGAGCGCGAAATTTTCCTCACTCAGGCTCAGTCCTCCGGAAAGCCGGAAAAAGTCTGGGACAGGATTGTAGACGGAAAGCTTTCCAAATTTTTCAAGGAAGTTGCTCTGATGGAGCAGGAATTTATTAAGGATACCGATCTGAGCGTTACCGACCGTGTGAAGCAAACTGAGAAAGAAACCGGTGCTTCCATCAAGGTTGAAAACATGGTACGTTTCGAGCTGGGTGAAGAAGAGGAGTAAGAAAAGGTGCCCACTGCCTACAAGCGCATTCTTCTTAAACTCAGCGGCGAGGTTCTTGCCGGTGAGAAAGGATACGGATACGATCCCCAGACTGCATTGACCATAGCTCGTGAGATTCATGAGGTTTATGAGCTGGGAGTTCAGGTCGCCATAGTTTTAGGCGGGGGCAACATTTTTCGGGGGGTGGCAGGTGCGGCTCAAGGTTTCAACCGAAGCACAGGTGATACCGTGGGTATGCTTGCCACTATGATTAATGCCCTTTTATTCAAGGAAACCCTTGAAGCGCTGGGCATGCCCGGCAGGGTTTTATCCGCTACCGAAATGAACAAGGTATCCGAATACTATATCCGTGAACGGGCGATTGGGCACCTCGAAAAGAATCGCGTTATTATTATGGGCGGTGGTACCGGCAACCCATATTTTACTACCGATACGGCCGCGGCGCTGCGGGCCGCGGAAGTCGACTGCGATGTCTTAATGAAGGCGACCAAAGTCGACGGGGTATACGACTGCGATCCGGAGAAAAACCCTCAGGCCAAAAAATTTCACAGCATAACTCCGCAACAGGCTCTGGAGAAGAATATCCGGGTCATGGATGCGGCGGCTTTTTCTTTATGCATGGAAAATGACATACCCATTGTGGTATTTAAATTAATGGAAAAAGGAAACCTGCGTAAATGTATTGAAGGGCAGGCGGTAGGTTCCATTGTCAGAAAGGGAGCGTGACCAATGGCTGTAATAGAGGAAATTAACAAGGAAACAGAACAGCGGATGGCTAAATCTCTCGAAAGCCTGAAGCGTGATTTTTCGCGAATTCGTACCGGAAGAGCTACTCCTTCGCTTCTCGAAGGTATTTCGGTTGATTACTACGGCTCTCCCATGCCGATAAGTCAGGTCGGTAACATATCGGTTCCGGAGGCTCGTTTGATGATTATTCAGCCGTGGGAAAAGAATATGTTGGGGCCGATTGAAAAAGCGATTATGGCATCCGATCTTGGACTCAACCCCCAAAACGACGGTAACGTTATCAGACTTCCCATACCTCCTTTGAGCGAAGACAGGCGCAAAGATCTTTACAAGACTTGCAAGAAAACGGCCGAAGACAGTAAAATCGCCATAAGGAATATCCGACGCGACAGCAACGAAAAGCTCAAGAAAGCCGAAAAAAACAAGGAAATCACCCAGGACGATCAGAAAAAGGCCATGGACAGTATCCAGCAGCTTACGGATAAGTTCATTAAACTGGTTGATGATCAATTGGCAGTTAAAGAAAAAGAAATCATGGAAGTATAAACGGGGTATTTTCCCGTTGAGCACCGAAACCCCCTTCATCGAAGGGGGTTTTTTCATATCAGGATGCTCGATGATGTATTTTATTCAATTCTTCTAAGATATCAGCTTACTAAACCGACTCGGCAAATATATGAATGTACCGGAACATATCGGCATAATAATGGACGGCAACGGGCGATGGGCCCGTAACAGAGGATTACCACGAACTTCGGGCCACAGAGAGGGAACTAACGCTACCAGGCGAATAGTTAGAGCCTGTGGTGAGATTGGGGTCAAATACCTTACGATCTACGTCTTTTCGGCGGAAAATTGGGGAAGACCCCGCACAGAGGTCAAACTGCTTATGGAGCTTCTGGTGGAAATGCTTCATAAAGAAATTCAAGATCTCAACCAAAACAATGTAAAGCTCCACACTATAGGAGACATAGAAAAGCTTCCTCCCAAGACTCGTCGGGAGCTGCTTAACGGCATAGAGAACACAAGAAACAATACCGGTCTCAATCTTATACTCGCCATTAGTTACGGCGGTCGTTCGGAGATAGTCCGTGCGGTACGAAATTTTGCCCAAAAGGCTCTTGAGGAGCCTGGTCTTATTGACTCCCTTGATGAGAAGGGTTTTGCCGAATACCTGTTTACAGCAGCGTTTCCCGATCCGGAGCTGATTATTCGTACCGGTGGAGAAAAACGCATCAGCAATTTTCTTCTCTGGCAGGCGGCTTATTCCGAACTCTTCATAACCGATGTTCTATGGCCCGATTTCGATAAGGAAACGTTAGTTGAAGCCATAGAGGATTATAACCGCCGCGACAGACGCTTTGGAAAGGTTCGGTAGAATAAATGAGCCACTCAAACCTGTTCCAACGTGTTTTATTTGCATTCTGGGCCATACCACTGGGCTGGTGGGTTATCAATTCTCAGCTTTCACTCATACCCTCCGGTGCAGCCGAAACCGTATTCAAGGAACCGGGTTTGATTTTCCTTCCCGGCCATCTGCTTATTATTGTACTTACGTTTCTGGCTGTGTACGAGTACATATCAATGTTGAGTCTGAGATACTCACATAATGGTTTCTGGCTGGTGTATTTCTGGGTGTTTTTCCAGCTCGCCTCACATTTCATGCCCACCCCTTTTACCCTCAGCAGATCTTTTGACACATACATTCTGCTTATGATCGTGGCGCTTGAAGCAGCTGTGTGGGGTAAGAAGGAGGGACGTTGGAAACGAGCAAGTCTTCTGTTCAGCGGCATCGTGTTTTTATCGATTGCCGGCATATCGATGCTCAATTTTTATAAAGCTCCGCTTCAGGACATCTTTCCCCGGCAGTTTGCATCTCCCATGCTTTCTCAGATGGGAATCATAGTGGTTTGTGCCGCTGTTTTTATGTGCGATTCGATGGCCTATTTCGCCGGTAAGTCTTTTGGCAAACATCATTTTTCGACTATCAGTCCCAAGAAAACAACCGAGGGCGGATACGCCGGACTGGCAGCAGCTATAATTGTTAGTCTGATCGGTTGGTATTTCTTTGCCTCCGATCGCTATCACATAGTTTGGGGCGTAATAATGGGTGTCCTTATCGGTGTATTCGCTCAGCTGGGGGATCTACTGGTTTCCTTGATCAAGCGTTACTTTCGGGTCAAGGATGCATCCAATATCATCCCGGGACACGGAGGAATTCTGGATCGTTTCGACAGTCTTTTTTTCACCGCTCCGATTTTAAACCTCTTTTTTATACTTATTGATAAATTATAGTATACTCATGAAAATATTACTTCTCGGATCTACCGGTTCAATAGGAAAGAGCGCCTGTAAATGTGTTGAGCGATATCCCGAGCGTTTCGAACTGGTTGGGTTGTCCGCCAACAACAACATAGACGAGCTTCTTAAGCAGGTGTCTCGACATAAGCCGCAGGCCGTTTGTGTTGCCTCGACCCAGGGGGTAGAAAGGATCGCTGCCCGGCTGCCCGAAAGTGTAGCGCTTTATGAATGTGAAGACGGCCTGCAGAAACTGGTACAGGAACTGGATTATGACATCCTGCTCAATGCGCTTGTGGGAGCAGTTGGATTGGGCCCGACGGTCGCGGCGCTTAAAAGAGGTAAACGTGTTGCTCTTGCAAATAAGGAGTCTCTTGTTATAGGCGGTGAGCTGATAAACAAACTCATATCGGAGGGTAAGGGCTCCCTGGTTCCCATAGACAGCGAACACAGCGCGATCCTTCAGTGCCTAAACGGCGAATCGGCATCCTCCATAGAAAGTATCACTCTAACCGCCTCCGGGGGCCCGTTCAGGGAATTACCCGCCGATCAGTTTGCCTATATTACCCCCAAACAGGCTCTGAATCACCCGACCTGGGCAATGGGAAACAAGATCACGATCGATTCTGCGACTTTGATGAACAAGGGCTTTGAGGTTATCGAGGCACATTACCTCTTTCACCTTCCCTACTCTAAGCTGGATGTAGTGGTGCATCCGCAATCCATTATTCATTCCATGGTTGTTTTCAAGGATGGTGCGGTTATTGCCCAAGCTGGTTTACCGGACATGGAGCTTCCTATTCAGTATGCACTTTCGTTTCCGCATCGGCTGCCCATTCAAGAGAAAAGGCTTAATCTCGCCGATATCGGTTCTCTTACTTTTGCGGCACCCGATATCGAGCGTTTCCCCTGCCTTAGGCTTTGCATCAAAGCTGGAGAAAGCGGCGGAGCTTACCCAATCATTCTCAACGCGGCAAACGAAATAGCAGTAGAGTCTTTTCTCAGAGGAGCGATATCCTTTACAGATATCCCTCTTCTTATAGATTCTGCTCTGAATGAATATTTCTACGGGGAAATCACCAGTGTAGAAGACATAGAAGAAATAGATCGGAAAACAAGAGAACAAACGAGGAAACGCATAGCGCGGTAAAAGGTTATTATGACTGCTATATTGTTACAGGTTATTGTCGGTTTTTTTGTCCTTGGAATACTTGTCTTTGTTCATGAACTGGGCCACTTTCTTATGGCAAAGGCATGCGGTATACGAGTTCTTGCTTTTTCAATCGGCTTTGGGAAACCGATGATTAAACGGACTGTGGGAGAAACCGAATATAGAATAAGCGCCATACCTTTCGGTGGGTATGTGCATATGGCCGGTGAGAATCCGGAGGATGAGAGGCAAGACCACTCCGATGAATTTCAATCCAAGCCAATCTGGCAAAGAGCCCTGGTTGCCGTAGCCGGACCTGGAGCAAATATTGTTTTTTCCTTTGCCCTGTTATGGTTTATCTTCATGTTTGGAGCCAAACAGGAACTCTACCTCGATCGTCCGGTGGTCGGCGCGGTTACGGATACCTCCATAGCCCAAGAGGCGGGATTACAGGCCGGGGACAGCATCATT
>CAZPHU010000060.1:0-23041 GCA_964586285.1 uncultured Fibrobacterota bacterium
AAATCGAAACAGGTGATACGGTAAAACTGAGAATCCAAATGAGTGATACAGCTGCCCAGAGTACGGTTTCTCCGGTTGCCGTTAATTTGAGTTCGGGAGCCGCTCTTAAGGGGCCGGATATGAAAAATCTTGTAATCGATGAGATTAGCGGCTCAGTGACGGTTCCGGTAGTTTTCACCAATGCCCCCGAGGATGGGATCGAGTATATAAATGTAACCACGACAGGTATTACCACCTCGATTGTTAATGGTACATCGGCTGCGTTAACCATAAACGGAGAATCTCTTCCGGTAAAAAGAAGCTGGAAAAGCACAGGACCTCTCTTAGGCAATCGGGACATGAACTTTACCGTTTACACCATGAACGGCCGAGTTGTATACAGATGCAAAGCTGAGTCATTTTCTCAATTCAAACGCATGGATCACACGCATACACTCGGGACCGGGGTTTTTCTTGTACGGATGCACGCTCCCGACGGGAAATTTTCAGGTATCAAACGGATAACAAGGTTTTAATTTTTTTTTAGGGCTTGTGTCATATATACCCCCCACAAATAAAGGCGCACGGCGCACAGATGCATCGTGCGCCTTTATTTTTTCAGCTCCTGCCGTAATTTTCTAAAACAATTTTGAGGACCGACTTTCTGGCCATGGGCCATTTTAGATGTTGCCGCTGTCATCCAAAGGTTGGTTTTTAAGAATTCCTGCCACTTGCAATTCAGATTGCACAGTCTGATTTAGCCTTTTAAAACCCGCAAACTATGCGTACCTGAAAAAGATGTAATCAGTATAATTGCTCAAGCAAAAAGCCCTGTAAAAAACCGTAAAAAACATATCTGGCCGCAACGACTTTCAACCAAGATACGGTTAGTTGTCAGCCCGCTCTTCTAATAACCGGCAACATACCCAGGGCCAGAAAACTTGTCAGAAGCATACCCAATGCGGAGCCTTCAGGAACCTGTGTGTGGGGAACAGGGTCATATATCCCGATATCGGTGATTGTCAGCAGGCCGGCTATTCTTCCCGTCCCTTGCAGGTATTCATTGGATCTGACAGTTGTGCCGATTTGCCAGCGGCTGATTTCAAGATCATCGTTATAGATTTCTACATAATGCCTGCTGCTTCCGCCTTTGAGATATCCTCTCCCCTCCCCACTTGTTTCATCCGCTACAGTATTGGTACCGTATGAGAAGTAGGTTAGAGGAGGAGGCACTGGTGCTGTAGGATCTATCACAGGTCTATCTTCTCTATCTTCGTCTCTTAGAACGAAATCTCCCTGAAAATCGGCATGAAAACCGATAACCTCCAGATAGGGAGTAAGTTCGAGACCAATATCACGACCAGCCCATTCATAAACATCCCGACTGATTAACCCGGGACGATCGGTGTCGAATAAGAAGGAATACCTCGCAAACGAATTGAACTGATTTTGCGGCATGCCCTGCGATTGTGTGGGCATCGACTTTTCTCCGTTATCAATAATGACGGACAGCTCCTTGCCGACAACCCCCTCCGCTGTCAGATAGATCATCTCAGCCATTGCAAGATTATAGAGCCCACAGACACTAAACAGAGCAAAAATCAGTCTGTTCATACAACCCTCCCCATGAAAAAGTTTGAATACTTAATACTTCAATGAACCAAAACCGTAGGCCGGCTTCTGTGTAAACAAAATATTTTGGTAAAGTCGCGGACAGTATGAAAAAACTACTGTAAAAACCGTAAAGTTTTTTGTTAAGCTGCTGATATATTTAGATATATGAACTTCTACACACGGCACGGGAGGGGGCATAACCGAGATGTTTGTTACTTTACGGTGGCGATAACCGGGGGGGCCGGTATTGCAGAGATTTTAATATCACCACTTTTACACATCCCAAAAACCATCTCGTAGATGAAACGCTCGCTGATTTTTCTCAATCCTGTAAGTTATTTTAATATAAATCGCTTAATTTATCTTTTTAAACCGTGTCCAAATTGAGTATTTTATTCATGGTGCAAATCTCCTACTGATTTGTTTTTTTGCTTACAAGACTGAACATAATAACAGCGAGTGCTTTTTACCTATTATTTTCTATATTTTCTTGTTATTTCTAAAGACTTACACGATCTAATTTTCTTTTTTAGGGGTAGCTTCAGTATAATTACAACTTTTATCAGCATCGCCCGGCACAACCGGCAGGATCAAAAGGAGTTTGAGAATGAATCGCAAGTGTATAGTACAGATCCTTTTCCCGCTAATTCTTATTTTGGCTGTAGTTTCTGATGCAGCCGTAATCACCGTTTCTAAAACAGGTGGAGACTACAACACGATTCAGGAGGCGATCGACGCCGCGAACCCTGGGGATGAGGTAGTTATCCTTGACGGGGCCGTTTATGCGGAGCAGGTTACAATCGACAGCACCAAAGAAGGGCTTCGGTTGAAATCAGAGGGCGATCAGAGGCCGACAATCGTCTGGAAAGACACCATCAAAACTCACCCGCATTCGGCTGCTGATGTAGCTTCGCTCAAGATTGATTATGACCAAAACGGCGCCCTTATTGTCATAAATACTTACGATATTACAATCGAGGGAATTCGTATCGACGCAGGTGCTCCTTATGCATTTGGTGCAAGCAATGTCTGGGATATTCATCCCTTCCAACATGGAAACAACGCCCTGTGTCTGAGCTGGTCGGGGAAAGTGACCGTTCGAGATTGTGAAATACTCAACGCATTCGCCGGACTGTACATTAAAGATCGCAACAACGGCGGCATATACGTAAACGCAAACACCGATGAGCAAATAAACTATTTCAACGGATTTGGCCGCGGCGGCGGCCACTTGATCGAGAATAATCGCATTCATAACAACTCATGGGGCGTATATACCGAAGCGATGTACGATCTGGGTTCCACCTTCAGATACAATCTAATCTATGAAAACCATCATCCTGACGAGGATTTTGCCGATGAGGTCCACTCTTTGACTTTTGAAGGCCAATTTCAAGCGGGAGGTGCTTTTGCCTTCAAGGAGCATATGCTGTCTCCACTTGCCATACACAATAACACCCTCTTTAACAACAACATGTTGTTTGCCGGCTTATGGGAAGGGGGATGTCAGCATCTGGTGTTTAACAACATTTTCGGAAAACCTCACACTTACTGGTCGGATCTAAGTCTGTTTAGTAACTGGAATACACTGGACAGTGCACTGATTAATCGAATCCATCATTGCATATATTCCGCCCAAACAAGTGCTCCGGATAAAGAATTTGTCTTAAGAGGTGAGAATGTTGATACCGTAATTACTGATGTGGACATTATGACAGGACTGGAAGTAGAAGAAAGTGATTCGGGCTTCCATCCGGGAAACCGCATTACTCCTTTTCCGGAAGAGTCACACGTAAGGTGGTTTGAGATTCCCTTCCTGTCGACCGATCCTCAGGACCCCGACTTTCTCGTACCCGATTGGGATGATCCGGTCGTTGAGGAGCTTATAGTGGATAACGGATGGCCTCTGGCGGACATTCGGGAAGGCGACGGAAGCGCGGCGGACCTGGGTGCGATTCCCTCAGGCGGCTTACCCGAGGATAAGGCCTTTGTTACACCTCTCTCCCCTGTTTATATCGATCAATACGAAGCGGTGCTTCGTTTCGGATTAGATACCCGGGGTACATTCGACAATCCTCGAATAAAGTCCTTAAGAGTAGTCGAATCTATCGAGTATCAAAGCGGCTCTTTCGGCAGCTTATCACTTGATCCAATACCCTCTACCGACATAAGTGAGATTGTAGTTGACGAGCAGATAAGCACGGGTAGTAATGAGATAAGGGTAGATGTTACCGATTGCGGCAAATATGCATTTTTTGAGCTTATCGTCGAAGGAACCGGTTCCAATGGAGAGACTGTCGTTTCAAACGTCGCCTTTCTTCCATATAGAGAAAACGAATTCAGTATAAATATTACAGTTCTGGATCGGACCGAAACGCAAGAGATCACCGAAGTAACGGTTGGTGATACCGTAAACCTGTTAATCGAAGTCGATCAATACGGCCCCGCGACAATCAAACCGGTTGCAATAACCGTGGGTTCCGGCTCATCAATTGTAAATCCCGACATGAGTAAGATTCAGATCGATTCGATACAGGGAGCTGTTACAATTCCCGCTATTTTTACCAAAGCCTCACGCGGAGAAGCTTTCATAAACGTAACCACTTTCGGTGAAGAGGAAGAGAATGCAATCGTTAACGGAACATCCGATGCAATAACCGTGTTAGCCGATCCGACTGATATTAAATGTATCGGACCGAAATTAAAAACCGCCGCTCAAAACAGTTGTAAACATATTACTGTTTACAGCCTGAACGGCAGAGTTGTTTACCGGGGAGAGATAGAATCTTTGTCTCGCCTAAAGCACAACAACGCTCTTGGCAGGGGTGTCTTCCTGGTGCGAATTCATTCTCTTGACGGGAAAACATCAAAAATGAAAAGGCTCACAAGAGTTAAATAATTTGCAGGCATTAATATAAAGAAACGCAGTCATTGTGACTGGTAAAAGGCATACGGAAATTTTCCGTATGCCTTTCTTTTCGACCTTTTTTACGGCTGTGGGTCTTTTTATTTGCGGTTGCATTCAGGGCACACCGTTGTATAGCTTGAAACTCATGGCTGTAAACGTTTTCCCATCCGATCGGTTTATCAGGTGTTTCAGTACAACCGTGAGCATTCATATAAATTACCCAAACTCCCGGCCCTCATACAGGTGCGGGTTCAAACACTGAAGCGCTGGAGGCTAATCCCCCAGCTCGGCGGTCAGTATCGCCGCCGGAAAATCGGCCAGAACTTCGGAGACAAGCATCTGACGTCCCGCAATGAGCGGCTTTTCGGTGATTCTGTTGTGCCACATAGCCGCCTTCAATCCTATCGGCACGGCAACGGCCGTGTTGGCCCAGAGTTCACCTGTGGGTGCCTCATTTTCCGCTATAAGTGATGTCAGGAAACGAGGAGCCACAACCATAACGGCGGTCTTTTCGTATCGTCGCAGGAAGCCGATTATGGAATCGCGATATTTTCCCGTCGCTCGCACGGGCTCATATGTACCATTTTCGAATACCTTTGCGAATTTTTTTCGTATATGCAGAACGGAATAACACAAAAACAACTTTACCTGTCCGTCTTCTCTATTATCAAGTAAAGATTTAATCGTACTTAAACGATCATGTTCGAGATTTCGCAGTATTTCCCTCAGATAAGCCTCCCGCCTGGTGAAATCTACCCCTCTTCTGTTATCCGGATCCACCAGACTTAACTCCCACAGTTCGGTTCCCTGATAAAAATCGGGTATACCCGGAGCCGCAACCTTTATCAATAGTTGCGACAGACTGTTCCAGATGCCGAATCGGGCGATTTTTCTTTGAAACGGTATGAAGTCCTGAAGGAATCTGTTTTCTTCTTCATCCTCTAAAATACCTTCCACAAAACTCAGACATGCCTGCTCGTAATCCATATCCGGTTTGATCCAGGCCGTATGCACTTTCGCTTCCCTAACCGCCTTTATGATATATTCTTTCATTCGCGACACGAATTCATCCGATATTCCGTCAAACGGAAATGCTCCCACAAGCGTTTGATATATCATGTATTCGTCATTGTAGTCGGGCATATACCGGCCGTGTGCATTTTTGCTCTTTTTCGCACGGTTGAGCCTGGTCCAGTTTTGGATTCTCTGACGCCATTCCCTCGGGATTTCCGAGAGTACATTTATCCGGGCGCGAACATCCTCTCCTCTTTTGGTATCATGGGTAGCACTTGCATTCATGGTATGCGGCCGGCTTTTGTTTCTTTGCGCACAGAATGAATGAAACTCCTGTAAAGTAAATCCAAAACCCGCCGGATTTCCCCCGACTTCATTCAAGGAAATAAGTTTGTTGTAAATGTAAAGCACTGTATCTTCAAATCCCTTTGCCATTAAGGGACCTGTAAACTGCTGAAACCGCATTATGAAGTGATATACCTGGTTCAGTTCCGGCCCGGTCAGTTCATTGCCGTTGAATGTAAGCAAAAGGAATTTTTTGATAAAATCCAGCTCGTGTATAAGGCCGGGGGATTCCGCCAACGCGCTGAAATAGGCCTGCTCGATATATTGCCTGTCTTCATCCCTGAGGTATTGTGGAGTCACATATGTTCGGTACACGGGAAAATGCGCCATAATCTCAACCAGCGCCCTTTTAAGGCCGTAAAGAGTGACATCACGCCCATAGCGGTCCCTGTTGGCGATTTTCATCATTATATGAGCGATGTTATCGATATCTCCCGCCATATGCTTTCCTGTAATCAGACGTTTTTTGTCGGTTACAAGTCTTGCATAGGGCATGTGCAGCTCGGTAAATTTGTAGTACAGCTTAACGAAATCATTCTGACGTTCTTTTCGACAGAACAGGCCGTTTAGCACATTTACAAACTCGTAACCTGTAGTACCTGAAACGGGCCATGCACTCGGCAATTGTTCTCCCTTGCTTAGTATTTTTTCTACTGTCAGGTATTTATCCCCCGCCGCCTCTCTTAGGCGGGAAAGATACTGCCCCGGATCATAAAGCCCGTCTATATGATCGACCCTTAATGCATCCCACTTGTTTTGTTCGACGTATTCGCGCACCATCTGATGCGTGTATTCAAAAACTTCAGGGTCCTCCTGACGAAGACAGATTAGATTATTTATACTGAAGAATCGACGGTAATTTATCTCCTCGGATGCGACTTTCCAAAAGGAGAGGCGAAAAATCTGTTTAGACAAAAGCTCATCCAACATATCGAAACTCTTCGGCTTACCCGCCTGGCCGTTAAAGAACTCTATCACCCGGTCGATATGCTGTTTTATAGATGCATTTACGGTATACAATCGCCAAAGCATAACTTTTGCATGCCCGGTCTGATCGTAATCGTGATCCCTGTTTCCTTCGGTACCAATGGAGCGAAACAACTCAATCACTCCGATAAACTTTATCAAATCGGGGCTTTCATTTCCCAGCTCCCGCTCAAGCTGCTCAAGGTTTGTGAGAAACACATCCGGATACGTCTCCAGCTTAAGCGGATATCGATGATCGTAGTAATGCACCGCCAGACCGTCCTGGTCAAAGCGCAACAGTATCTCCCCCGCCTCCAGAGCATCGGCGTAAAACTTGCCCAGAAAAGGCGCCAATATCTGCTGCTGAAGCATTTCCGAGGAGTGGTGGGGATTAGTGTCAAAGAAATTGTAATACCGAGAGAAACGGCCCTTCTCAAGTATATCCATAAGCAGCGGGTTCTCCCTGGCATAGGCCATGTGATTGGGCACAATATCCTGCATCCAATACATACCTCTGCGATGTACGGCATCAATGAGGCTGTCGTGTTCTTCTCGCGTCCCCAACTCGGGATTTATCTGATTTGGGTCGACCACATCATAGCCGTGCATACTGCCCGGAGCAGCCTTGAATATCGGAGAGGCGTAGATGTGTGAAATGCCCAGTTCCGCCAGATAGAATAAAATCCGCTCCGCATCACCGAAAGTGAAATTTTTGCAAAACTGCAGGCGGTAAGTTGCCTTTGGTAAAATCATATATCAAACCCTCACATCAAGGTATTGACCAAGCGTTGCAAAAAGAGACAGCCATTTTGCCGCCGTATCGTCTCCGCTTTGAGCCTGCACCGTTTTTTCCGTCAATACGGTTTTACTTACGGCAAAAAAAGTATTCTCGGCTTTCCATAAGTCAAGATTGAGCTGTAACGGAGCAAGTGTGCTCAAAAGAGATCCCGTCGTATCCAGTATTCCGATGTTGTCCACATCAGCGGAAAGTTTCTCAAGGTAGCCGTTTATTTTTTTACTGACTGCATATTCAAGGCGTAGACGATCTATTGTAACAGACCATTTAAACGCCTCCTCTATCGATCCTTGCAACTGAACCAGATCAACCGGCTCCTCGTCAACAAATCTTAGCAGGTCCTGGTTTATCGCAAGCTCTACACTCATACCAAGCAGCTTCGGCAAGGGAACATGCATCTCCCGCATCGCATGTAAGAGGGAGTAGTTGTAATGGTTTACCTGACGAAGGGACGTTTCCGCATCGGAGAGCCGGGACGCCAGGATTACATCAAGAATTTTGCGCTGCTCATCTTTGAACAGATGCCAAAGAGAGTAGTTTCTCTCATTGAAAAATCGCTCGATTAAAATCACACACGCGGCAATATCGCTTCGCGAAAAAGCCTCGTGGATTTGCTTTTTCATCAATTCAAATTTTTCGGGATCGATGTATTCTCCACCTCCGCCGATAAAGTTATGATCTCCCAGGTGAAGTACCGCGAACGCAGTGGATTTTTGATCGCCCGTAATCTTTGATTTGACCCTCACTACACCTGCCGCAAGACACTGTCTGCCGGATCGCAGGCGAAGATAATCCATCTTTTCGGCACGGTAAGAGTATATATCTACACTTTCCCCGTAGTCTTCAAATATCGATGATACCGCGTAATGAGCCCCCACCCGTATAAGATCGAGCGCTACCGGTTTGACAAATTTATTGTATGCATACGCAGCATCGCCGTACTCCTTTATGTTGCTTGGCGCCCGTTTCAGAAGTGTCAAAAACGATTTCTCCAACTCCATTCCGCTGATGTCGTGAGCCAGTTGAATCGCACGTGCGGCATATTGCATGACCTGTACGGTTTCGATTCCGGTCACTTCGTCGAAAAACCATCCGCAACTTGTATACATAAGCATTGCGTTTCTCTGCATTTCGCAAAGCTTCAGAACCACGGCTTTTTCATCTTCAGAAAGAGTTTTCTTGCAAAATTTGTTTATAAATTGCTCAACCGCTTCATCGGTGCGTCTTAACACCACATCTATATATCCGTCCCGCGCGTCCCACGGATCGGTAAAAAGTTGATTTCCGCGATATTCGAAAATTTCTATAAGATTATCCCGCAGCCAGTCTAAAGCCGCCCTGAGAGGTGCGCGCCACATCTGATGCCAGCCGCCGTGCATGCCTGAATTGCAGCCGCAATTTGAGCGCCATCTCTCGATTCCGTGTATACAACTCCATGACGACTTTTCGATGATCTGCACCTCGTGGTGCGGCGGCTCTTTTTCCAAAAACTCCCCATATATCGTCACCTTCGCGGGGTTGTTGGTCTCGATGTGATGAAGGCAGTAGGCAAGCGCCATATCCCCATGCTTGTGATGATGCCCGTAAGTTTCACCGTCGGTGGCAACATGCGCCAGCTGCGTTTTCTCCGGATCATCATCAAAAGCCTCCAGAAGCCTTCCGGCAAGAGCTTCACCATTGTCCAGAAGTTTTGCGAAGGCAAGATCCTGCGCGATCGGTCCGTCATAAAAAAACAGCGCGATTGAGCGCCCCGACGGAAGATCACAGCGGTATGCACGACGCGGATCGATTTTGTATTCATCATTTAGCTCTATCCAGTAATCATCACCGATTTGCCTGAACCGCCTGGCCTGATGAGGAGCCAGGATGGTAAAACGAATACCCGACCCGGCCAGAAGTTCAAGTGTTTCTATGTCAACCGCAGTTTCGGCAAGCCATATCCCCTCCGGATCCCGCCCGAAACGATATCGAAAATCCTCCACTCCCCATTTTACCTGCGTTTTTTTATCCCGAGAGTTTGCGAGGGGCATGATCATATGATTATAGCACTGCGCAAGCGCCGATCCATGACCCGAAAAACGCTTTTTACTCAGTATATCCGCCTGCAGTATTCCCTGATATACATCTTTTTCGTTTCGCTCTATCCAGCTTAACAAAGTGGGACCGAAGTTAAAACTGATCCGTGCATAGTTGTTTATTATATCTATTATTTTTCTCTCAGCATTTAAAATGCGTGAAGCGGTATTGGCACCGTAACATTCGGCTGTTATTTTTTGATTCCAGTCATGATAGGGAAATGCCGAATCCTGCAATTCCACTTCCTCAAGCCACGCATTTTCCCGAGGGGGCTGATAGAAATGACCGTGAATGCAAACGTATCGGTTCATTTGGTGTTAATCCTCCGCGGTGAATAAAGCAAAACTTTGAGCCGACAATATCATTGTATCACCTGTCTTTACGGTATCGGGCAAATCTGTTCCTCTCCCCATCCACTGTTCCCGCGAAGAATCCTCGATTAACTTCGCCGGCTTATTGTATGAATACTGAACCTTCTGAGCCTCTTTCCCAAAATTCATGAAACTGATTGCGTGCGCTCCACCGTTGCTGAAATGGACAGTAACGGCTTTATCGTTTATCTTTTTGGCCCGCACCTGTTCATGATCGCTCACCTGCAAAGCAACCGTGCTTCTCCTGATTTGTATAAGTCTCCTATACCACTCAAACATAACAGCATGTTCCTCTTCCTCTAAACTTGCCCACCTCAGCCCGGATGCTTCGAAAGTTTCGGGGGCGGCGGGATCGGGGGGTTCTCCCGCCCACTTAAAGGATGAAAACTCCTGCTTTCTCCCCTTGCGAACGGCTTCTATCAGATCGGGATCGTTGTGATCTATGAAATAAAGAAACGGGGCGGTCTCCCCATACTCCTGTCCCTGAAAAAGAAGAGGCAGATATGGAGAGAGCAAAAGAATACCCGCGCTTAGTTTCTGAGCTTCGCGGGATACCAGCATGGACAGCCGCTCACCAAGCATCCTGTTACCAATCTGATCGTGATTCTGGGTGCAAACAACCATATGTGAAGGCGGTAAATCCCGGGCAGAATTACCGTGAAAACGTTTGCGATGATTTGAATACCGCCAGTCGTAAACAAACGCATCATTATACGCCTTTACGATATGATCAACTCCTCCGAAATCCTCGTAGTAACCGCCTCTTTCTCCGGTAATCATCGAGTGAACCGCATGATGAAAATCGTCACTCCACTGAGCATGCAATCCGTATCCTCCAAGATCACGCGAACGGATCAGCCTGGTGTCGTTTAAATCACTTTCTGCAATCAGATACCTCGTCCTTCCGTCTCTTCTCCCAAACTCTTCAACACTTTCGGCAAGCTGCTCCAGAATATGTTTAGCTCCGGTATCAAAGATCCCGTGCACGGCATCCAACCGCAGGCCGTCTATATGAAATTCTCTCAGCCAATAAAGCGCGTTTTCTATTACATATTCTCTTACGCCGTAGCTGTAACTGTCGTCATAATTTACCGCACTACCCCAGGGAGTGTGATACTTGTCGGTAAAATAAGGGGCGAAATTACTCAGATAATTGCCCTCCGGTCCCAGGTGGTTATATACGACATCCAGAATGACCGCGATGCCGTTTTGATGGCATGCGTCGATTAACCTTTTCAGTCCGTCCGGTCCCCCATAGCTTGCCTGCACCGCAAAAGGATACACGCCGTCATATCCCCAGTTACGCCGCCCCGGAAACTGCGCCACCGGTAAAAGCTCCACTGCATTTATACCCAATTTTTTAAGATAATCCAGTTTGGCGACAACACCGTCAAAACTCCCTTCGGGAGTAAAAGTGCCTACATGCAGTTCATAAAATATCATCTCCCTTAAGGCTATCCCCTCCCAGCCCCGGTCACCCCAACTATACAGGTCGTGATTTACAACATACGATTCCTTATGTACTCCCTCCGGTTGGTAGTGGGAAGCGGGATCGGGTAAAGATTTTTCTTTATCTATCAGGTAAAAGTAGCCAATGCCGGCCGGTACATTCTCAAGGGAGGCGTGCCAGTATCCGTATTCATCTTTTCGCATTTGGACAAATCTTTCATAAGGCCGCGTTATATGCACCTGCATATGCTCTTTGAAGGGAGCCCATACTTTAAAATCACATTTGTTTTCTTTTAAACTTGCGCCGATACTCATTGTAAAGCCTTTCAAGGTAAGTAAAAACTTGTTCTCCGGATTAGCGCATACTTACATTCACACCATGAAACCGTTTCACACCGGAACATATTCACATACGCCACTGCGGCCTTGTTAACAAGACGAGATACCGGCCGGCGTACCTATAAATGGCACAAATTGGGTTTACTCCCTGCCGCGGAAGCATATAGACTTTATTCGTGCTTAAAAGCTGTGATACTCAATGGCGGAACAGTTATGGAAAGTGATTGTCTGAAACCATGACAGGGAACCGGAACGGTCTCCATCCCACCAAGATTCCCTTGCCCGCTTCCACCATACTGCCGAGCATCACTGTTAATCAACTCACGCCAGAATCCTTTTTGCGAGACTCCGATACGGTAGTTGTGTGAAGGGGATGGTGTG
Organism: uncultured Fibrobacterota bacterium; assembly: GCA_964586285.1. Taxonomy (GTDB): domain Bacteria; phylum Fibrobacterota; class Chitinivibrionia; order Chitinivibrionales; family CAYFVL01; genus CAZPHU01. Next base: position 12,239 of record CAZPHU010000060.1, read on the forward strand.
AAATTACAGATGATGACAACGGATTGACCGTGCCCGTGGCGCATAAAAGCTATAATGCTCTTTTCGTAATCGTTACAATCGATCCACTGAAAACCTTCATGAGAAAAATCTCTTTCGTAAAGAGCCGGTTCGGATCTGTAGAGTCTGTTCAGGTCACACATCCACTTCCACATTCCTTTATGATAGTGGTGATCCATCAGGTGCCAGTCGAGACTTCGCTCATGAGCCCATTCCTGCCACTGCCCAAACTCTCCTCCCATGAACAGCAACTTCTTTCCCGGATGGCCGTACATAAAACCCAACAGCAAACGTAGATTAGCAAACTTCTGCCACTCGTCGCCGGGCATTTTCTCTATCAGAGATCCTTTCCCATACACTACTTCGTCGTGAGAGAAGGGAAGGACATAGTTTTCGGTAAAGGCATACATCAGACTAAATGTCAGTTGGTTGTGATGATACTTTCGGTAGATCGGATCCTTTGACATGTATTCCAGCACATCATGCATCCATCCCATGTTCCATTTCATCCCAAAACCAAGACCGCCGGTATAAACGGGCCTTGAAACCATCGGCCACGCAGTGGACTCCTCGGCGATGGTCTGTACATCGGGAAACTTGGCGTAAACAGCCTCATTAAACCGGCGTAAAAAATGAATAGCCTCCAGGTTTTCGCGCCCACCCTGGTCGTTTGGGATCCACTCCCCGTGTTTGCGGGAATAATCCATATACAGCATGGACGCTACCGCGTCTACCCGTAGCCCGTCGATATGATAGTACTCCAGCCAGTAAAGCGCATTTGAGATAAGAAACTCCCGCACCTCGTGTCGGCCGTAATTGAAAATGTATGTTTCCCAATCGGGGTGAAATCCTTTTCGAGGATCGGCATGCTCATACAAATGAGTACCGTCGAAATAAACTAAACCGTGCTGATCGGCCGGGAAATGAGAGGGTACCCAGTCGAGTATCACGCCGATATCGTGGCGGTGCAGGTAATCTATCATATACATAAAATCCTGCGGTGTACCAAATCTGCTGGTGGGTGCGAAGTAGCCGACGGTCTGATATCCCCAGGAGCCGTAAAACGGATGCTCCATAATCGGAAGAAGCTCAACATGTGTAAATCCGGTTTCGTTGATATAATCCGCGAGCCAGTGTGCCATCTCGCGATAATTCATATATCGGTTGCCTTCCTCCGGCACCCGTCGCCATGATCCTGTGTGAAGCTCATAGATTGCCTGAGGAGCATGAAGGTTGTTGTGTTTGTGACGATCCTTCATCCATTGCCCATCCTGCCAATCGTATTCAAGATCCCATACAGCGGATGCCGTACGTGGAGACAGCTCCCAGTGATATGCATAAGGATCACCCTTATCGGTGGTAAGCCCCTGCGCACGAGAAACAATATGGTATTTGTAAATCTCGCCTTTCTCAAGACCGGGAATGAATCCTTCCCAAATGCCGGAACCGTCCCAGCGAGCCTCCAGAGGGTGGGCAGCATTGTCCCAGGAATTGAAGTTTCCAATCACCGTTACACGTTCGGCATTTGGAGCCCATACGGCAAAATAAACCCCTTTGACGCCGTCTATTGCGGCAAGATGGGACCCCAGCTTGTGATGCAGATGAAAGTGACTTCCCTCTTTGAAAAGATGTATATCGTAGTCGGTCAGTAATGTTTTAGAATGATCTACGGAAATATTTTTAGTTTCCGGCGACATAGTACTCTCCCATTTACAAACAATTACATTGTGCCCCTTATTACATCGTCAATTCCCTTAAGCGGTATGGAAACCCAGTCGGGGCGGTTGTTAAGTTCATAACCCAGCTCGTATACCGCCTTCTCGAGCAGATACACCTGCAATAACAGTTCCAAATCCTCACGATTGCCGGGTACAAACGGGGCCTCCTTCACCGTGTCCAGATATGAACGAAGGAATATGCCCGCGGTATAATGATACCAGGGCTCGATCCAATGGTCAAGCTCTTCCATATCCTCGGGCCGAAACGCGGTGTTGAGAAAAAGAGAACCAAAACCCGCGTAATGATAGGAACGAATCATCCCCGCCACATCTTTAAACGGAGAATACTTAAGCTTACGCTCACTCAGTGCCCGCGCCGGTTCGCCTTCGAAATCCATAATGACGAAATCCTTACCGGTGTAAAGAACCTGACCGAGATGATAATCTCCATGGATCCTGATCTTCATGGCCGGAATCTTGCTCCCGGTGATATTCTTCATCAGGGCCAATATTTTCGACTCCTGCCCCAATACATATTTCGCCCTTGATCGCACAGCCTCGGGCAGCTGATCGGTCGAGCGGCTGAAAGTCTGGAAAGTACGTCTGACCAGACTCTGCATCGACTGGTACATTGAGCGCTGATACAGAAGCGTAAAAGGTTCGGGAGCAAAGGATGCCGGTGTTGTTGATGAACCAAGCGCCAGATGCATTTCGGCGGTACGCCGGCCAAGCAGGGCGGTTTGCTCCAGGTAGAGTTCCCCGATAATCTCTCTTAACGCCGGGGGTACACTTTCCAGGGTAACATCCAACAAGGCCGGATAATTTCGGGTAACTTCCGTAAGCTCCTCTTTGCGCTGGAGGACCTGTTCAAAATAACGCACCATCATGTCAAGAGTATAACTCCAGGCATTCCCCGCATTCTCTACAAATCCCTGAAGGAGCGCGACGGTGACCGGCTCCCCCGTGTTGCGCCTGTATTCTATAGCCCCCGCATACGGCGGGATATGAGTGTAACCGGCTCTGTCCGATAAAAACCTCATCACCTCCAGCTCCGGATTGGTCCCCTCGTCAAGACGTCTGTATAGTTTCATAAACAGCTTCTCACCATACAGAATGGAAGTGTTGCTCTGTTCGGCTTTCAATTGACGCGAAGGCAGAACATCACCGGGCTTTAGATATTGACGAATAGATTTGCTGGGTGAGCCGATGAATACACCTCTACGGCCCTGAATTTTTCTTCTTTTCTCTATCGTGGAAAGCATTTCCTGTTGCAGCCGCTCATCATAAGTACCGTCGTATACCACACCCGTCTGCCCCGCGACACTCACCTTACATATGGTTCCTGGAAGCGGCGGCTGCTCGGTGTCGTATGGTTCGGGACCGGTATTTTCCCAACTGAAACTTATCGGAAGACAATAGTGCTCCACCTGCCCTTCACTGTAACTGAGTTCCAGCAGAAGTACATGCGCTCCGGACGGTTTTCCATCCAGCACCGTATCTTCAATGATGTTTACTCTGCGAATCGTGCGGCTTTTTGCCGCAAACCATCGACACCTGCGCAAATACCGGGGAAGGATATTCTCCTCAAAGCGCTCTTTTGTTTTTCCCGACAGTATGGATTCCCAACTCTTTCGCGCTGTAATTTCGGGTATTGTTTCGGCAGGGCCCACACCCACTCCTTCCTCTTTCTTTTTCAATAGCAACCAATAGTGATTGTACGGACCTAAAGTTAATGTATATGGTCGTTTGCCGATGAGAGGAAAATTGTTGTGACTGAATACCTCCTCGGGAACATAGCCCTCGTATTCATTCAGATACAGCGTTACGACCTGAGAAAACCGCGACAGATTCGCGACAACGAGGATTCTTTCATCCTCATACTCCCTCAGGAAAGTCAACACTTTTGGGTTATCGGAATACAACATCTCGAGTTTCCCTCGCCCAAAGGCCTTGTAGCGCTTGCGCATGTCTATAACCCTGCGCATCCACCACAGCAGTGAAGACAGGTTCGCATCCTGATTCTCCACGTTGATCGACTCGTAATGGTATTCGGGATCGATAATTATGGGCAGGAAAAGTCGATGGGGGTTTGCACTGGAAAACCCCGCGTTACGGTCAGGAGTCCACTGCATAGGCGTGCGAACTCCGTTGCGATCACCCAGATAATAATTGTCGCCCATCCCGATTTCATCCCCATAGTAGAGTACCGGGGTTCCGGGAAATGAAAACAGAAGTATGTTTACCAATTCGATTTTGCGGCGGTTGTTGCCCAGAAGCGGTGCGAGACGCCGCCGAATGCCCAAATTGATTTTTGCCTGCGAATCGCGCGCATACATCCGATACATATAGTCCCGCTCTTCATCGGTAACCATCTCCAGTGTCAGTTCGTCATGATTTCGAAGGAAAATGGCCCACTGACATGTTTGGGGAATTTCGGGCGTTGTTCTTAGAATGTCAATTATAGGAAAACTGTCCTCCATGTGCATCGACATAAATATTCGAGGCATAAGAGGAAAATGAAACGCCATATGACACTCATCCCCCCTGCCCAGATATTCAACCGCATCCTCGGGCCACTGATTAGCCTCCGCAAGAAACATCTTGTTCTTGTGGTTTTTATCCACATGCGCGCGAAGCTCCTTTAGGTACTGATGCGTACGCTGGAGGTTTTCGCAGTTTGTACCTTCCTTTTCGTATAGATACGGAACCGCATCCAGCCGCAAGCCGTCAACTCCCATCGCAAACCAGAAATCTATGACTTTGAACATGGCTTTCTGTACGGAGGGGCTTTCATAGTTGAGATCGGGCTGGTGGGAATAAAAGCGATGCCAGAAATATTGCTGGGCTTCGGCGTCCCAGGTCCAGTTGGAGCTTTCAAAATCCTTGAAAATGATACGTGCGTCGGCGTATTTGTCAGGTGTTTCATTCCACACATACATATCTCGAGTCTTAGTCCCGGGCTTAGCGCGTCTGGCCTTCTGAAACCATGCATGCTCGTTTGATGTATGATTTAACACAAGCTCCGTAATAACCCGTATACCACGCTTGTGAGCCTGACGTAGAAACTGTTTGAAATCCTTTAGGGTACCATAATCGGCATGCACATCAAAATAATCGGCGATGTCGTAACCGTCGTCGCGCAAAGGAGACGGGTAAAACGGCAGAAGCCACACTGCGGTTATCCCCAAACCCTCCAGGTAATCAAGCTTTTCGGTCAGTCCCTTGAAATCTCCAATCCCGTCGGCGTTTGAGTCGCCGAAAGCCCGCACGTGAAGTTCATAAATAACGGCGTCCTTATACCACAACGGATCATCTTCAACCGGATGTTCTTTCATCAGTCAATAATACCTTTCTACATAAAATAGTCAAAATCGCTTTCACGTCTAAGCCGGCTACGTAAACGAAAAATATGTGCCGGTAATATGTGAGGGTTGAGCTCCACATAGTTATGCTCCCCCTGCCACAGGTAGTGATCCTTGCTTATCAGATCATTCATAAGATAGGTTTGTGCGGAATCGATCCCAAAATCCGAAAGCGGCATTCGAACCCAGCCGCTTTGGGTGTGAAAAGGATCAAGATTGACAAGCATCACCAAGATATTCTCTTTGTCAGCCGACATCTTGCTGTATAACAGAAGATAATCATTATCCACCTCATGAAACCTGAGATTCCAGGTCGTTTGCAAGGCGGGATTTTCTTTTCGGATCCTGTTAACCAAAGTTACCATCTCTTCCAGACTGTCGGGATCCTCCCTGTTCCAGTGTTTAATTTCATACTTCTCACTGTTGAGGTATTCCTCTTTACCGCTTACCGCTTCGTTTGCCGCCAACTCAAAGGCCGGACCGTAGATGCCGTAATTGGAAGAGAGGGTCGCCGCCAAAATCAGGCGAATTATAAACCCCGGCCGCCCGCTGTACTGAAGGTACTCGGGCAATATATCGGGGGTGTTTGGCCAGAAGTTGGGACGGAAAAACTCGCGCACCGGTGAAGTAATCAACTCCTCCATATAGCGGCTAAGCTCCCATTTGGTATTTCGCCAGGTAAAATAGGTATAACTTTGGGAGAAGCCGACCTTTGCCAGACGATACATTACTTTTGGCCTGGTGAAGGCCTCAGACAAAAATATCATCTCAGGATACTTTTCCCGAACCTGCGCTATTAACCACTGCCAGAAAGCAAAAGGCTTGGTATGCGGGTTATCCACCCGTATGACCCTGACCCCCTGCTCTGCCCAGAACAGCACCACCCGCCTGAGCTCTTCCCACAACTGCTCCCACTGATCGGATTCAAAATTGATAGGTACTATATCCTCATACTTTTTGGGTGGATTTTCCGCATACTGTATCGTTCCATCGGGGCGAGTCTTAAACCATTGAGGATGCTCACGCACCCATGGATGATCCGGGGAGCACTGAAGAGCAAGGTCGACGGCGACATCCATCCCGCGCGCCCGGGCGTTTTCAAGAAGGAAACGAAAATCCTCCAAAGTCCCAAGCTCCGGATGAACAGCATCGTGCCCACCTTCTTCGGAGCCTATCGCCCAGGGACTTCCCGGCTCCCCCGTATCGGCTTTGGTGCTGTTGTTTTTTCCCTTGCGATGTGAGAGCCCGATGGGATGAATCGGGGGAAGGTAGAGCACATCGAAACCCATCGATGCTATACGGTCCAGATGCTCCACACAGTCTCTGAATGTTCCGTGCTCAAAGGGTTTGGGGGCGCAGGAGCGGGGGAAAATCTCGTACCAGCTGCTGAAAAGTGCCTTGGGGCGCTCCACCGAAACACAAAGCTCCCGCGGGAAAGTTTGAGCGAATCTGCGAGAGCCGAAAGTGCGCATCAAAAGAGCCAGATCGGATGATGCTACCCGCTGCTTTATAAGAGCCCGATCGCTTTCGGCTGCAATAGCGCGGCCGGCCGACAAGAGAGACTCGGACAGAGGATCATCGGTCTGCCGGGCAGCCTGGTTAATAAGCTCCACCCCCACTTTCAGGTCAACGGAAATCTCCTGTCCGGCATTTAGCTTTTTAAGAAAATCCCTCTGCCACGTTCTGAACTGATCGACCCAGGCAATAATTGTGTAACGGTAATCCACGAGTTGCTCTATGGTAAATTCGGCACGCATGCGGTCGTTTACAACATCGGTCATCCACTCCCGTCTCCACTCACCCTCCGTTACTTTCCTGTAAAGCAGCTGTGCATCGATACTGTCGTGACCGTCGGTAAAGATATCCGCCTCTACTACCACCTTCTCTCCAACTACCCTCTTTATCGGCAGCTCCCCACAATCGATTTGAGGATAAACTCCTTCGATTACTACTCGTTTTCGTCCTTCAAAATCCATCCGCCACTCCCCTAAGATGGTTCCAAATTTCTACCGGGTACTACTCCAAAACAGATCACTACCCATGTTTCGCAGATTGAGAAATGTTCTTACATTTTCCATAATTTTAAACGAAACCTAAGGTTCCGATCCGCTCTCTCACCCGCTATGCCGCGCAGGGCGATTCTTTCTTTAAGGTAAGAGAGATGTGCAAGAAAGCAAAAACTATGCACAAGCTCTGATGATTGATCTGAGATGTAATCAGTGGACAAACCATGGCAACAGCTGCATAAACCGGTTTTCAACTAAGTGGCACACATGTTGCTAAATTACTTTGAGATTAAAAAATTGAAAGCAGGTTCGGGAAGCCTGCGATGATATCGGTTAAACAGAACCGGCAAAAACAGGTAATCTATTTTTTCAATAAACTCGTACGTGAAAAGGAGTTTGCCCATGGCAGCCTCAACTCAGGAAAAAATAGCCCGAAGGGCCTATGAGCTTTACCAGCAGCGCGGTGAAGAAAGCGGGAATGATTTCGACGACTGGCTTCAGGCGGAGCAGGAAATACTTGGTAAAAAGCAGCCCGCACAGGACAAGGAGAAGGCTAAGAGAGATTCTCAGGCAGGTAAGCAAAATGTTGAGAAGGCCGTGGCAAAAACCTCAAAGGCTAAAACAGCCTCTAAAACGGCTGGGAAAAGCACCAAAAAGACGGCTGTAAAGGCCGCTCCGACAAAAGCCGTTGCCATCAAAACCGGTGCGAAAAAATCCGCCGCCGAAAAAAGCACCGCAAAGAAACCGGCAACAAAGAAAAAGAGCGCGAAAAAAAGCACCAAATAAACTTTGCCGGCACAGTAGCACTGTGCCGGCAGTTCTCGAAAAAACCTAATATTTTACCGAATTATATTCATCAACTGTAACACTTTGATTCTCAAAGTATTCTACTATTCGGTCGAGAAGAGAATCGGTTGCCAGTTGAAGGCCGTTGAAGATTAACCACAATAGTGGATCTTTATCATACCACCGCCTTCTGTACATATCCAAAGGGAATTCCAGTATAAACTCCTCCAAAACTTCGGGCTCATAAGAGCGAATCAGTTCGGTCAGATCACGAACGATGCGCTCTCTGGGCTTCTTCTCCAGCTCTTTAAGTCCTTCCAGGTAACCGGCAAGAACTCTTTTTTTATCGTACCATCGTCCCATACTGTTTAATCACCCCTTGTTGACATAACCCAGGATTTTTACTCCACTATTTTAGCATAACACAAAAGAAGGGAAGTGACAACAGGCGGTGATGATCTTCATTCGGCTCAATACCAAATTAGCCCAAAATCGCCCACTGGTATAAACATTGCAGAGGTAGGATATTCGTTTTAAAAAAATCAAAAAAAAATGTACATATGACTGTACAGAAAAACAGAGGCTAAACGTATTTTGCATTCTGTTTATCGTTGTTTCACAGTGGGACTAATCTTTCTCAGGAAAGGGAGGGAAAATGTTTAGAGATGATGATTGGGATGATTTTGCCGGGGTAGAGGAATACGTTTCGGCATTGGACGACGATGCACAAAATCTATACGACGATGAGAACCTGGAAGAGGACGAGGATACTGACGATTGGGACGACAGTGACGAAGACTGGGTTGAAGAAGAAGATGACGAAGAGGAAGTAGACGACGACGAGGACGACGAAGAAGACGACGAGGACGACGAAGAAGACGAAGAAGACGACGAGGACGACGAAGATGAGGATGAGGATGAGGATGAGGATTGGGAAGAAGACGAAGACTGGGAAGAAGAGGACGATGAGGATGAGATTTACTAGTTTGTTTTAGCCTTTAGTGCCGATAGAAGCTTGCTGAAGTGAATTCGAGATTGTGTATAAGCCGGTATACGCCTGCGACCGGTCTCGATTTCACTTTGTATGTTCACTAATTATTGCTTTCCCCGATTTACCTCCCCGCAAACATCTCCGGACAATACAGTGCCCCCCTCGATAACCGGTTCGATAGTGGCATGGTTGATGTTGAATTTATGGGCAAGAACATCCCGTATCTTCTCCGAAAGGGCGGCAACCTCCTCCAGTGTTTTGCAATCGTATACTACATGTGCCGAGAAATCGTACATACCATTGGTGATCTCCACTACGTGCATATCTACGATTCCGCGAATCTTGTCGTCGGCCTCGACTACCGCTTTGGTAATCATATCGGTGTCGGTTCCCTTGGGGGTCATCTCCAGGAGAACACGCCCGCTGTCTTTTATTACATCCCATGCCCATGTGACGATAAGAATTGCGATCAGGATTCCAATCAGCGGATCTATCAACAGGAATCCGGTAAAATGAATGACAACGGCGCCTATAACCACCGCAACGGATGATAAGGCATCCGCTACCATGTGCATGAATGCCGCGCGAATGTTGCGGTCCTCCTTATGCGACCCCTCAAGAATAAGAATCGTAACGATATTTACGGCAAGTCCGATTACAGCCACTATAAACATCTCACGGGATTGGACCGGCTCGGGATCGAAAAGCCTCTTCATCGATTCGAAAAGAATCGCTCCTGTAACAACCATCAGAAACAACCCATTAACAAACGATCCCAGCACCTCGGCTCTAAACATACCGAAAGTTCTGTGGTGACACGGTTTCATCGCGGTCAGTCGAATGGCGACATAGCTTATTGACAGGGCAAACATATGAGTAAACATGTGCCCCGCATCACCGATAAGAGCAATACTGTTGGAAACTATACCCCCGATCACCTCCACAATCATAACCACACCGGTTACTATGATGGAAATCATCAGGCGCCTTTTATCAGCCGACTTGTAATCATGGGCATGGTCATGGTCGGTATCGCTGAAATGCTCGTGCCTCCGGAAAAATGGACGGTGAAGGTGCTGCGCCATATCCCTCTCTATGCTCCTTTGTTTTTCGTTTCAGTCTGAAACATGGGTTGTTTTCTTCTGTAACACCTAAAAGAGTATTCTTAGGATAATTTTCATTATAAGTTCGTGCAATCCCTTTGCCAAAATACGTAACCTCCTGATTTGATTGAAATATTTTTTCCTGAATCCTATCGTTTTTTGTAACCATAATAGTTGGTATACCCATTGCGCAAAGAGGCTGTGGGCAATAAAAGAAAGAAACTAATGGGTAACATATAAACGGACAGGAGGTTTACTATGTCCCGCAAAGTCATTGGAATAGATTTAGGAACCACAAATTCGTGCGTATCTGTGATGGAAGGGGGCAAACCGGTGGTTATACCCAATGCGGAGGGAGCCCGCACCACACCTTCCATGGTTGCATTCACCAAAGGCGGCGAGAAACTGGTGGGTTCGATAGCAAGACGACAGGCTATTACAAACCCCGAAAACACCATTTTTTCCATCAAGCGATTTATGGGACGACGTCACAATGAAGTTGAAGCCGAGGAGAAAATAGTCCCATATAAGGTAAGTGGAGCATCGGGTGATTTGGTAAGAGTTAACGTCGGTCACAAAGAGTACACTCCACCGGAAATCTCAGCAATGATCCTTCAGAACCTCAAGAAGTCGGCCGAGGACTATCTGGGACACGAGGTGACCGACGCGGTTATTACCGTACCGGCCTACTTTAACGACTCTCAGCGACAGGCCACTAAAGACGCGGGGCGGATAGCCGGTCTCAATGTGCTTCGAATAATCAACGAGCCCACGGCGGCATCACTTGCATATGGGCTGGAGAAGAAAAAGAGTGAAAAG
>CAZPHU010000061.1:0-22886 GCA_964586285.1 uncultured Fibrobacterota bacterium
CAACCATAATCCAGGAGAGGCTCTGTTGGGAGGTCGAGGTAAGACCACGTATACCTTCCAGCCCCTCCATCTCCTCCTCTATGGGACGGGTCACGCGGTTCTCTATATCTTCGGCGGATACTCCCGGATAGATTGTAGTCACGAAAATATAGGGCTGTTTGATTTCCGGACTCGACTCCCGGGGAAGCCTGACATACGCCATAATTCCGATGATTATGATTAAAACTACGAAGCTGAACACAGCCGCATGTTTTCTGATAAAAAAGCTAATCATTGCTGTTCCCGTTTGTCTGAATAGATATTGGCGTTCCATTGGAAACCAGGTGATATCCCTTTACTATGAGAGAATCACCGAATGCTAAACCTTTAGTAATGACGGTATTTTTCCTGTCGCTGGGACCGGCCTCCACGACAGTGTAGCGCGCCTTACCCTGCTTTACCGTCATGACATACGTTTCTTTATCTTCATTTCGAACCGATTCAGTGGGCACCACAACCGCACTGTCCAATTCCCTGAGAACAAGCTCCACCCGCGCGGTCAGTCCTGAAATAAGCGCCCTGTCCTTATTCTTGACATGCACCTCCGCGTCGAATGTCCTTGTTCTGTCGGATAATTTGCGAGACAATCGCGCCAGCTTTCCGTCCCATTCCTTATTCTTAAGAAGATCTACAGTAATCTTCGCCTCCGCCCCTGCCTTTACATCGGCGATATCGCTTTCGGGTATGCCGAAAGATACCTTCATCGTATGAAGCTGCGCTACCGAGAACACCGGAGTACCGGGGGCAATTTCCTGATGAACATCGACATGCCTGCTCACCACCGTACCGCTTATAGGAGTAATGCACAAAGCTCCCCGCCTTACCCGCCGAGCCTGAAGCAAAGCAGACTTGCTGTTAAGCCAATTCAAACGGGCCTGATCAACCGCCACCTGAGAAGCATTACCGTTCTTAAGGTGCGCCTGGAGTCGTTTATGGTTATCTTTTGCAATCTTCTCGTTTAACACGGCGGTACTATAACCGTTTTCCGCCTCATCGGCATTTATATCTCCAAGGTGTTTTCCGGCACGAATATAGTCACCCTCCTCGGCATAAAGAGCCTCCACTCTTCCGCCTCCGGTGGAAACTATCACCGCCTCCTCAATACCAGCGACACTGCCGTAGTAAAGACCCCGAACGGAAAAACGTTCCGGACCCAACACCTGAACACTAACCGGTATTGTATCGGTTATTTTACTTTTTTTCTCTTCGACCGCTTCGCCTTGTTCGCCTTGGTCACAGCCCGCCACTATCAAAAGGAGAACCGCGCTGCCTATCATGATCGCCTTATTCATCATTTCCCCTCGTATACCGGCATACCCAGATTCATTCTAAGTTGGCCGACAGTAAGTAAACGTTGCATCTGCAGTTCATACAGATTCTTTTCTGCTTCTCTAAGATCTCTTTCGGTATCCAAATAATCACTTATATCGACAAACCCTCTGGAATAATCCTCTTCGACCAGCTCAAACGCTCTCTGAGCGGCCTCGATTTGAGACTTTACCGCCTCCATGCTCTGTTTAAGCACCTCAAGCCGGTCACGGCCCTCCTTTATCGCAATCGTATTGCGCTCTCCGATTTGTTTCTGTTCATATCGTGCCTTTCGCGCCTCAGAAAGCGCCTGACCGCGACTCGCAGGTGTACGAAACCCGTCAAACAGTGTCCAGGTCAACTGAAGACCGATAGTATAGTTGAATTTATCCGGTTGAATTATGTCCGTGTTGTCGAAATCCATCGCCTTATACTCATCTTCCGCGAAATACATGACCGAATTGTCTATACTTCCGGCAACATAAACGGAGGGTCTTAGACCGCTGCGCTCATAGTCACCCTGGGTCTCCCGCATTCGGGCCTGAATACCTTTGAGTACATACTCGCTGCTTTGGGGCTTTTCAGGTTGAGAAAGATTAAACGATGAATCCTCCGATGAGTAATGTATCGCATATCCGGTGTCGATCTCCAAACCTACAACCTGAGAGAGTCTTCGGTAAGCCATTTCCCGATTACTCACCGCCATCAGATGACCGGCCCGTGCCTGCTCGGCCTGGGACTGCACCCGAAGGAAATCCAGTTTGGAACCGGCCCCGTTCTCTACCTCGATTTTCATTCTATCCAATAAACGTCGCGCGCTTACAAGCGACTTGCTGGCTATTTCCACCTCCTTGTCGGCAAGGTAGGCACTGCTAAACGCCTCCATGACCGAAAGATAGAGATAATCTTTTTGCATTCTACCGGTATTTTCCAGTACCTCATCCTGCATATCGGCAAGCTTCAGGGCGTTGCGAACCCGCCCAAAAGTAATGAGCGGTTGACGTGCTGACAGATTCCAGTTATATGAATGAATGGTCGATCTTTCGGGTGGTATCCCAACCGCCCCTAAAGAGGCCTGATTTCCGGAGGCGGGATCATTTACCCCATTTTGAGCTGTGGTGGAGGAGCCGGTTATCGAACCACCCCCAAATCCTCCCGATGCGGAAGACCCGGAAGACATACCGGCCATGTTGGCATTACTAAGCCCGGCCCCGGCCGAAAAAGAAACCAACGGGTAAGCCTCTGAGCGGTAGAAACGTACCTGCTGACGCCCGACTTCAAAGGCCTCGTTGATTATCTTGATCTGATCACTCTTCCTTGCAGCCACCGAAAGCAGCTCCGACAGTGTGTACGACCGGTTCTCTCCCGAGGGCTGTGCGGATACCGAAATGCATAGCATAAACAGACAAACAAGTATTACATGTAACATTCTTTTAATTTTCATAGAATCCTCAGTGATCGACTTCATTCCCCTCTGTCCGCCCGGTAATGCATTCACCACCATGGCGCTTAATTATTTCCACCAGCGAATCTATCGATGATATAAACTGATGCCTGTCCTGGGGGTTTAAACCGTTTAAAAAGGTCATAATCCTCTCCTTCTCAAGCTTATGAAATCCCAGGACCAGCGTCTCCCCTTTTTTTGTAAGGCTAACGTTAACAACTCTTCGATCAGCCTGGTCACGTCCTCTCCTGACAAGCTCGAGCTTTTGCAGACGATCCACAAGATGGGTAGTCATGGCCGGCGAGATCTTCATTTCATTAGCCAGAGAAGTCATTTGAACCGCTTCACCAAACCGCAGGAACAGGATACGCAAAATCAGAACGTGGGGAAAAGTAAGGTCCAGATCCACAAGTTCCTGAGAGAGTTCCATCTTAAACGCATTAAGCATTTCGAAGCGATGATAAAGGAAGCGATCAATGAAAGAATGCAGTTTGTCTTTTTCCATACGCCGATATTCGTTTCGGACAAACAGATATTTTAATCATTAAAATTTTTGCTGACAGTTTTTTTCGAATGCGAAAATAACTTTTGCGGGGAGGAGTTCGTCAAGTGCAGGATAAGTTAAGCAATTTGCCGCCGCCTTCGACTTTTCGTCATTGGCTGGCCGAAGAAAAGCTTTCGGAGGAGAAGTTTACTGCTACTTTAAAGCAACGAATATAGAAATCGCAAAAATCCCTCGGATAAAACTATAATTTTTTTTGCCCATTGACGGTGTCATTGACTGAAAATGACTTTATGGTGTCCTGGTAATCCTTATTGCGGTAAAAACTTTTCCACAGATAATAAAAGGATTGCTGAAGCTGATCGGGAGAAAAATTGTTCGGCTTAAATACTACATTTCCAGTGTTCCACTTGTGATAGTTGCGATGAAGGATGCGATCTTCCTTCTCACACTTTTCCCCAAAAGGGGTACCCGGAAAGGGAGTATGAATGAAAAACTCCGCGCAATCTATCCCCGCCTGGTCTGAAAACTGAAGAATCCGGTCTGCGGTAGACTCGTCCATGTAGTCGAAACCGATTCCATAGGATGCGAAGAAATGGATACCCGCATCCTCGTTCATGTGTACAAGGTCAATCATCTTGCGGCGATGTTCGGAGGAGCAATCCGGGCTGAAAAGCTGCCTGCTGTTTCGATCGAAGCCGAAAATGGTGTACATCGATGCCGCGCCGCCTTTTCGGAGCTGTTTATAAAAATCAGGATCGGGAATCATCATCATGGTGGAAGCCAAAAAGATACTTACATCCAGCTCCGCTATACGCTCCATGAGTTTGAGAATATATTTCTGATATTTTTTGCCGGGAAGCATGATTGTGTCGTCGGTAAAATAAAACTCCTTATAGGGCATGCTTTTTATATCCTCGACTACTGCCTCTACCGGTCGAAGTCGAACGCTGTATCCTTCTTTGGGAGGTATCGGACAACCTTCGCACCGCACTGGACAACCGCGAGTGGTCTGAACAAGATGAGCATCCCAGGTATAAAGATTGGAACTAAAGATGTCACGCTTTGGAATCAGGCTCTTGGACAAATCCCAGGGCGTCTCGGATGAATAAAACTGTTTAAGCCTCTTATGCCTCGCATCCTCTAGAATCGTGCTCCATACCCCCTCCCCTTCGCCTATGCATACCGCGTCCGCATGCTTTGCCGCCTCATTTGGACGCAGGCTGGGGTGCATTCCTCCTATAACCACCTGAGTGCCGTTGGCTCTGTATGCGTCGGCAATTTCATAGGCGCGCGATGCCTGTGGAGTAAAACAGCTAATCGCGATAAGATCCACATCTTCGTCATAATCTACAGGCTGCCCGATGTTGTCGTCGGTAAGAAACACCTGATGCTCGGCGGGTGTAATTGCCGCAAGGGTCGGGATAGCCAGAGAGGGCGGCATGGAATAGTTTCCCAGCAGATGCTTTCGTACCAGCTCGTCTAATTCTTTATGCCCTTCTAAAAAACGGATAAATTTGGGATATATAAAGCGGATTCGCACACACAACTCCATAAGACGACGAAAGAGGACTCTTTTTGGCGCTGAAAAATGCATGCGCCTACTCAAATATACTTAGCGGATATGTCCAACGTAGAATTTTAATGCGATTTCACCACTGCTGATATCCGAGGGTGTGTGACTTTGGGCTTAGACACGTGTCTATGCACCCTGGCCCGTGTCTACGCACCCTGGACCCGTGTCTATGCACCCTGGCCCGTGTCTACGCACCCTGGACCCGTGTCTACGCACCCTGGACCCGTGTCTACGCACCCTGGAGCCCATGTCTATGCACCCTGGACCCATGTCTATGCACCCTGGACCCGTGTCTATGCACCCTGGGTTCGTGTCTACGCACCAGGGAGCGTGTCTATGCAGTACGCGAAAAGGGGAAAGATACCGAAAGCAATGTGGCAGGCTTCACCAGCAGTTTCACAAGTGGCGTTATTTGGTGTTGATTGGTAATTCTAAGGGGAGAATTCGAACGATCTTAAATATTTGTAAATGATTTTGTTAAATGCCCGAGGCCGGAATCGAACCGGCACGAAGCTAAGCTTCAAGGGATTTTAAGTCCCTAGTGTCTACCTATTCCACCACCCGGGCATTTAAAGAAGCAGTCTCATAAAATGGCAAAAGGTGCACGGAAATGCAAGAAAAAAGCCTCAAAGTTATTCACTTTAAGGCTACAAATCGACTCGGCACCAAAAAAGTATCATGGCACGATATTTTTCTCGATCATTTTTTTGATAGCCTCATTCATATTGTTTTCTAAAGGATAGTCGTTTGCCTCTATGCGTTTTTTAATCTCCTCCACTACCTCAAGACGCACTTCCGGAAGCGCATCTATTCTCGCCCTGGTGTTCTGTAGTTGAGTCGATTGCGTAGATATTTCTACCCGTTCACCGCTGTTGGCGGCATTTTCGGAGAGCGGAGTCTTCTTCTCCAATTTACTCCCCTTCTCCATACCATACATTTTGGCCCGGTATGCGCCGGTTATTGATTTGATGTCCATAATCCACCTGCCTTCCCGCGTCGCGGGATAAACGGGGCACTTTCCTTCCCTGGAAATATCCACCGTCCCTGGTCCGTGTCCCACAATCGAGCCTTCATTTCAAGCTCAGTTTCCTTACATCTAGTATATCGGCACTTACCAGCAGAACTTTAATCCCAAACAGGTAAAAGACGCTTCCGGATGTGAGAGTACTATCGGCAAACATGCGCCGGGAAAATCCAGGCAAACCGGCCGTTTAAGTATATTTGTTTCGTACAGAAAAAAAAGGAGTGATCGATGAATGATGCAAATCGTAGAGATGAAGATTTCGACAGTCTTATAGCTGATTCGAAAAACCAGGTAGAAAAAAGTCAGTCTCGTATAACAAAAATAGCCCTGCTGCTGATTATTCTGGGTGGGGGTGTAATCGGTGTAGTAGTCTTTACACCGCTTTTGTCCAACCAGATGCTTTCAAATATAAAGGTGTTTGTAATCGGTTTCTCTTCGATTCTTGTACTGATGGGAGTCTCGTTACTTATTATGAGGTTAATCTCGGAGAA
Organism: uncultured Fibrobacterota bacterium; assembly: GCA_964586285.1. GTDB lineage: Bacteria > Fibrobacterota > Chitinivibrionia > Chitinivibrionales > CAYFVL01 > CAZPHU01. The sequence goes on from CAZPHU010000061.1 coordinate 6,385, forward strand.
GCAACTAAAGAAGAATCAATCCAATGCCGATGAAAGTTGAAGTAAAAATCGATTTGGTCCCTATACGTATTCTAGACCAAATAGGAACAGTCACCGGCCTTTGCCGATGACTGCCTGGATGGGAAAGCGCACAAAGTTCTGGTGATTATTGAAGCAATCCGCCGTCACCTTCTTCAGGTCCCATTTCACCGGTTCCTGTATCCGGTTCCATGCCGCCTTCTTCTGTTTCGGCACTGCCTCGTTTCATCTCTTCCTTAGCAGTGTCAAATTCCTGCTCCGTGATTACTCCATCGCCGTCGGTGTCCCACTTCTCATAAAGACCAGCCTGTTCAGACCAATCCATGAAGGCCTGACGGTCAACGCCTTCGGGATTAGGAATTTGAGCATACTGTTCGGAAATACCGTACTTCTCAACCGCGTTGCTCCATTCTTCCTGATCGATCGTGTCGTTTGTGTCTTTATCCCAAGCCTCATACATACCGGTGATAAACTCCTCACGAGTAATTTGATCATCACCGTCCATGTCCAGGCTATCAAACGACAGACCCTTCGAAGTATCCATCTCCGTTTGGCCGCCCTGCTCGGTTTGGCCGCCGTATTCGCCGCCTACCTGAGCTACGGTTGTTCCCGCGGTAAACAGTACTATCGAAGTAATGGCTGCTATAATCATTGAAAGTGTATTACGTACCATGTTTTCCCCCTTTACAATATCCATTATAGACATTGTCTAAAATATGACTCATGGACAAACCCCGATTCTTCACGGAAGCGCTTCCCCTCTGGATTACTCGGAGTTGCACACAAGTTCATAATTGAAATTCTTTTTTCAAGACAGAGTCTTGCCCTTTAAAAACGCAACGGGTGTGCCGAAAAAACCGGATTTTTAAGGGGTAAAACCGTTCCGATTCTTGACACACGATCTAAATTTTGATAAAATGATAATCATTTACGAAATAGATAAAAAACTTGATGTATATTAAGTGTATGATCAAGAATGACGTTATACTTTTATAAATCGTTAAAATAAGTGATCAAGAGTAAATGATTTGTGGTTATATGCCTTTATACGGGGCGTTGGCCAGTTTGCTCAAATCTTTTACTGCCGCGACGTACCTCTGCCGATCAGTATCTGAAAACAGGCATATATTACCGTACTTGCCGTCAAACCCGGCATCTATTTCAATCTTTTTTTCTCTCATTCGACAAATCCCCTCCGCAAGCAGAAAACCGGCTTCCTTTTCGATTTTGTTAATTGGTCTTTCCCCCAAGATAGTCAGCTCACTGCCCATTTTTTCATATAGACCCGATACAATCGAGCTTACACGCTTTGATGAGTTTCCAACACCGACAGCCTGGGCAACTATATCGCTTAATGAGATAAGACTTATGTAAGGTCGATTTCTTTGACCTCCTAAACCCTCGGCCCTGTCGGCAAGTGCTTTTACTCGCGACAATACCCCCTCGGTTAAAACTTTACCGCAAACGGGACATCTTTTACTTTTGGTAACGGTATCCTCAGGATCAATTCGGATTCCACACTTTCGGTGGCCGTCCAGATAATACTTGCCCTCTTGTGCAAAAAACTCCACCGTTCCCACCAAACCCGGATCATCAGGCTTCTCCAGGGCTCTTTTAATCGAAAAGTAGTCTACCGATGTGGAAAAGATTGTTGCCTCACGCCCCAGTTTGGAAGGTGAATGTGCATCCGAGCAGGATATGAGTGAGCACCTGTCGAGTTTGCTCAACAGCCTGTTCATGGATGGATCGGAAGATAGTCCGGTCTCCAGGGCAAATACATACTGATGTAAATCACCGAAACACTCTTCCATCGAATCGAATCCACTTTTCGAACCAAATAGTGAAAACCAAGGAGTCCAGATGTGGGCCGGAACCAGAAATGCGTTCGGATCACTGTCCAGGACAATTTGAAGAAGATCACGGGAATCGAGCCCCAGGATAGGTCTACCGTCCGAGGAAATATTTCCGAGGTCGGAAAGTTTCTTTTGAATCTTTGAAGCAGCGGTAAAAGAGGGCGCAAAAATAAGATTATGTACCTTACGAACCTTGCCGTCTTTTTTATATATGTTCGATATTTCGGTAACAAGCATGAACCGAACATCCGCTTTGCATTTATCGGGAACACTGCTCTGAAATGATCTCTGAATAGTTTTTTTCAAGGAAAACAGCCCAGGTTCGGCTTCATTCAGTTTGGCGCGAAGCTCCCTAAGCCATTGAGGATGAACAAAATCCCCCGTACCAACCACTCCGATTCCCTTCAACTGCGCCCATATGAACAGATGTTCCAGATCGAGCAGTCGGCTGGTTGCTCTCGAAAAGCGTGAATGTATGTGAAAATCCGCGTAAAAATGTTTATTGCAATCATTTAGACATAAGCTGTCAGCATTCATTCGCGGTTCCCAGTCAGGATTCTTTCAATCTACACATAAAGATTTTTCGGCCTTAAGGAATTGCTCGTCAATAAACTTCGTCGTGTAATTACCGGAAATGAATGTTGGGTTGTCAAGAACTTTCATATGAAAAGGAATCGTGGTGTCCACCCCTTTTACAGTAAACTCAGACAAAGCTCGTTTCATTCTAGCTATCGCGGAGGGTCGATCCTGGGCATGAACGATCAGCTTTGCGATAAGCGAATCATAATGTGAAGGTATCGCACATCCATTATACATATGAGAATCCACTCTTACCCCCGGACCTCCCGGAAAATGGATATTCTGCACTTTTCCGGGAGAGGGCATGAAATTGTTTTCCGGATCCTCGGCATTTATCCTGCATTCTATCGAATGCCCCCTCAGAGTTATATCTTTTTGACTGTAAGGCAACTTCTCGCCTGCGGCTATACGGATTTGTTCCTTTACGATATCGACTCCGGTTACCATTTCGGTTACCGGATGCTCCACCTGAACGCGTGTATTCATCTCAATGAAATAAAAGTTGCCGTTGGTATCAACCACAAACTCCACGGTACCCGCGCTTGAATAATTAACCGCTTTGGCGGCTTTCACGGCAGCCTTGCCCATTTTTTCCCTGAGCTTTGGATCAAGTGCGGCGGAGGGGGATTCCTCGATAAGCTTTTGGTGTCTTCTCTGAATCGAACATTCTCTTTCTCCAAGATGAATCACATTGCCGTGATTATCGGCGAGGATCTGAATTTCAATATGTCTCGCCCCTTCTATGTAGCGCTCGATGTAGATATCGTCATTGCCGAAAGCCGCCTTTGCTTCGGTCTGAGCGGCTCGCATTTCCTGGATCAGGAATTCTTTATTGTTTACGACCCGCATCCCCTTTCCACCACCTCCGGCAGAGGCTTTTATAAGAAGGGGGAAACCAATATTATTTGCAATTTCGAGAGCCTTTTTTTCATCCTCAACGGCATCCTTGCTTCCCATTGCCACCGGAATCCCCGCATCTGCCATCATCGCTCGTGCAACGGATTTTTCTCCCATCTTAGAAATTGCATCCGGACTGGGACCGATAAATACGACTTTACAGATTTCACAGACTTCGGCGAAAAATGTGTTCTCGGAGAGAAATCCATAACCGGGATGAACCGCGTCGGCCCCGCTGAGTTTGGCGACATTCACCAGCTCCGGGTAACTGAGATAACTCTGGCTGCTGGGAGCCCCTCCGATATGGTATGCCTCATCGGCCATCTCCACATGCATCGACTTCTTATCCGCATCCGAGTATACCGCAACAGTTTTTATTCCTAATTCACGACACGCTCGAATGATACGAACGGCAATCTCACCACGATTTGCAACAAGAACTTTCGAGAACATGCTGTTTTCCTTTTCTAAAGGTACATAAAAAAAGCCGACATCAACATTTCGATTAAAGAAATACTGATGCCGGCCTGCCGAGGAACTGCTTACATAAACCCTTCCAACAACCTACCGGGGCATACTGCACAATATATTACTCTCGCCGGCAATAGGGCAAGTTTTTCTTTTCAGTCACTCTCCCCTATCCGCTCACCTCGCATCGTTTAGTTTTGCAATAAAGGTCTGATATATAGACTGGTTTTACCCGCTCCAATGACGTCCCTATCTTTGCCCTTGCTGATTTGAACTCTTTTGGCGCCGCACATTCTGCTTGGCTTTAAAGAGAAGCATACTGACTCTGCTGAGAATATTGACCTCATTATCACCGCTGGTTTCTATGGACAGGAAATTGAGACTGGGGTAAAGAGACGTAATCTTTGACTGCACTCCGTCGCTTACACCCGATGAGGGCATACAGCCAAATGGTTTTGATGATATGAATCCGTCGATTTTACCTGCATAGTAAATCGCCTCCGCTATCTCAAGATTGCCCTCACCCCCAAATATCTCGGGATGATAGAAATCATATCCAATCTCGGCAAGATGATCCAAATCCAGAATATCGGCACGACCACCAAATGACTGGGGAGCAACCGCCCTTATGTATGTATTCCAAAACCAGTTTACAATAGAGGTACTGACACGCTGCTTACGAAGCGAACTTGACCAGAACTTCTTTTCTTTATCATCCGCCCCGTACTTGATTCCTCTTTCTGCCTCCTGCATACGACGCCAATTGTCATATAAAACCCTCTGAGTGAAAAGACCGGGGTATACCTCGCAATCTTCATCCATTATAAATCGGCGCAGATTGTAATTACCTTCGTTATGAGCAAGGTTTGCGAAGAACTCACCGGTGACGTATATTTTGGGCAGTTGCACCTCGTGACGGGCGACAGCGGCAAACATCCGTCCGACTCTCTTTAACGCACGGGGAAGTGCAAGAAGATAAGCTCGACTCGAAAATGCATCGAGCAGAATCTGCTCCGCCCGGTCCAGGACACCCAAAGCCTCCTGTTTGTCTATTGCATAGGGGCGAAGCGCGCATTCGGCGATATGCATTATATCGGCGAGAATGATTGCTATAAGGATATTAATCTTAAAGATGAGGTTGAAAGTAAATGCGCTGCCTCTGGGCATGGGCTCCTGGCTAATATCGGAGGAAAAGATTAGTATCCTAAAATCCTTAAACCCCGCGTCATTGACTACTTTCAAATACTCTTGAGGATACATCCCGTAACGACACGGACCACACTGTCCTCCCCCGCCCAGGAAAACATAACGCCGGGAGATTTCTTCTCTGGAAAGTCCGGTTTCTTTTTCTATTCTTACCAGATTTCGAATCAGACTACCGGATGTAAAGTACATGGGGTTGCATTCCATACGGTTGCCGTATTCCTTACCCCACCTGACATCTTCCTTTATGTGATCTCCAAGGTCCTCGTACACAAAGCCGTGACGCTTAAAATATGCTCTTAGAAACAGTGATTTACGTCTTTCCACGAAGCTGAAGAGAAGCGTGGTGTTTTTTTTGTCTTTTTTGTACCATGGTGGATTACTGTACCCGTTCCACTGGCTTTCTTTCTTCAGCTTTGGGGGTCTTACTTGATAGTTTTCTTGACGGCTTACAGTCATAAACGGGATTCCTCTATACGAGCGCGCAGTCTCTGCTCTTCCAAATGTAAAAAGTACTCTATGGTCTGAATACGTATATTTATCGTAGCGCGAGGTTTATTCTGATCAATATCGTGAAAAAGAAAATGCGGCGTCTCCGATGCGTCAAGTACATTATCGATGTAAGAGTATGTCGGCGCATCATGCCCGCACTTAAAAGAACTCAAGTCAATGACCGCCAGGTTTGGATGACGTGAGGCGACTTTAGCTCCCCAGATCTTGAGATTTGTGTTGCGGTTAAAATTACGCTGCCAGATATCTTTTATGTCAAACTCTTTGGGCACTTCACTGATTTGCCCCTCTCCCTCAAAAAGCGGCCGGAGAAAATTATCTGTGACCGGAAGCGATTCAATGCAGAGGATTGGAAAGCCTCGCATCTGAAATTCATCCAAAATGCCGTGGTTTAATCCGGGGTCATGATGGTATGGATGGCCCAGAACCAGAATCCCGATACGGTTTTCATCGATGAGTTCATTAATAATTTTTGCGCCTTGTTTTCGCAATGTGCTCAGATACTGCGCCTGGGCGTTGAAGCCCTGATTAACCGCCCATTCATTCTCATCCCAGGTGATACTTAGCGCATCTTTGAAGTATGCGTACATCTCGCCGATAACCTCCAACCGGCGGTCCATGCGCAACAATGGTTTCCATAATTCTACTTTGCAGTCCGCAAAATAATCGTTCTCCCTTGTAAAAACAGCATGTACCACTTCGGGAGTTCCCATCTGTATAACACAAGCGCTATTTCCCAGAGTATTGCCCACAGCCGATTCCAGATGAGTGATTCTTGGAAAGCAGATATGAGTAAGATCATTTTGTTTAAGAAGGTTGTATATATGTGCGGGGGCCACCTTGGCGGGGAAGCACGGATCGATAGCTCCCCATTTATTCCCCTCATGCCACAGTCCCGCTGAAGTAAAATCGCTGTATCGAATATCCTTAATGCCCAGTGCCCGGAAATAGGTGGAAAAGAAAGGAGCGTAAAGATACATATTCAAAAGTCGGGGAATGCCGATCTTTAGAGTTTCTCTTTTCTTGAAGGCTTGGCTGCCTGAGCGCCTGAAACTCTTTGTTTCTTCTGGTAGAGGTTCAAAAGAAAACTCCTCAAACACCAACCGCGCAGCCCCGTCAACCAGATTTGGATACTTCTCTTTTACCGCAAGTTTCTCCTTCTCGCGCGAACGCATGGTGTCAATGGATTCGGCCGTACCTTTATCACACCCGTAACCTGTTATAAAACGGACGGTTTTGTTATCCGTAACATGTATATCTATGAAAGTACGAGGACACCGATTGTTACAAAATCGACAACGGGTAGTTGCATCGTTGCGAGATTCAAAAACTACTTTAGCCGCATCATTGATCCCTATAAACGAGCTTTGTTTACCAACAAGAAACTCTTTTACCTCCATGGCCGCACCGATAGCTCCACAGATGTCGGCATACTTATGTACGTAAACGGCGGCATGAGGAAGACGGTCATTGATATAGTCCACCTGAGCCTTTACAGCCGCCAGATTTTTCTGGGTTCCACCCTGTAAAACGATAGTGTTTCCCAGCCGGGCCAGGTTTGTTTCCTGCACAACATAATTCCAGATATTCAGCGGCAATACCAGAGCCAACCCGGCCATGATTTCTTCTTTCGACCAGCCAAGCTGCTGAAAATTTACTTTATCCTGTTCCATGAAGACTGCGCATCCGTAGTTGAATGCGGGGGCCTTGCGCGCTTTGAACGCATAATCGGCATACTGCTCGATTGGAATACCAAACTGGTCGGCCATTCCCTGCAAAAAGTACCCGTTTCCGGCACTGCACTGGGTATTGAGTTTAAAATCAACCACTCTTCCGTGCTTCATGAAAAGCACTTTGATGTCCTGGCCTCCGATGTCACATATCACATCGACATCCCCATAAAAAGCTGAAGCGGCCTTCATGTGGGCAACCGTTTCCACCACGGCTACATCCAGATTGAAAGCCTCTTTTAGTATGGAGGAGGCATAGCCGGTTACACCCGTCCCAAGAATCTTTAAAGATATTTGCTTTTCCAAAGCCCACTTTTGCATACGTCCGAACATACCTCGGATATCTATAATGGGATTTCCTTTGGAGAGAACATAATCTTTATATACCAGTTCACCACCGCCGTCAACCAACGCCATCTTAGAGCTGGTGGACCCACCATCTATACCTATATACCCACTTACCGTTGTCCCGGGATCAAAGCTCGGGGCCGCAAAGTCGGGGATAGTGTACTTGCGGGCGAATTCCTCACGTTCACCCTCCGATTTTACCAAACCGTCACGAACCGCCCCGGAAGATTCCAGCTGAGCGACTCTTCCCTGTGAGATATAGTGATCCAGACGCTCTATACCTCCAAGAAAATGCTGATCGGCCTGTTGCCCCCGATGAAGCTCAGAAAAAAGATCGTCGGATTCCCGGCCAAAAAGCACCGCGCCGATTGCGGCAAAATACTGAGCATCCTCAGGTACCCGCACCAGCTCCTCTATAGCTTTTTTTGAAGGGGTCCAGTGATGAATCGCCCAGGTTTCTGGTATTAATTCTCGCCAAATATGAGTAAAAACAGGTAAATAGGTGTGCGGTCCTCCAAGAAGGAGAACATCATCCCTCAGAACATTTCCCTTTACCAGAACCTCGATGTTTTGCCTCGCGATAGCCGCGGCCAGTGATACCAGTATCTCCTGCTGGTCGATTCCAGCCTTGAGCAATCCAACTACATCAGTCTCGGCAAAAACTCCACATTTAGCGGCAATATGATGCGTCGTTTTTCCCTCGGGTCTTACTTGTGCGGCCGCCCGCATCGATAAACCAATTTTCCCCAGGATTTTATCTATAGTAGCACCTGTGCCGCCCGCACACTTATCATTCATGAAAGTCAGCGTCGATTTACGCCCCTCGGCGTCTTCCTTCCAAATAATTACCTTCGCATCCTGCCCTCCAAGCTCGATAACGGAGCCTGTTTGGGGGTGCAATTTCTCGACCGCGTAGGTAACCGCGTTAACTTCCTGAACATACCGGGCATTTATATGCGGCGCAATTGCTCTTCCCCCGCTGCCGGTGATAAAAGAACTTAAAGCTCGACCTTCGAATTGATCGTTGATTTCCTTCAGAAAATCTCTAACCACTTCAGGCTGCCTGGCATTATGACGCTGATAATGCTTCCAGAGTATTTGCTGATCAGAGGACATTACTACAGCTTTAACGGTGGTACTGCCGACATCTATGCCGAGAAGCAAACGTCCATTTACGGATGTGGATTCCATTTAGACACCAAAAGAAAAAAAGAAATATTTGAAGTTTATGAAAAATAAACCATGCGGTACCAAAACGCGAAAGGCGGTCCGCTTAAAAGCGCACCGCCGAAGGTCTTTTCACCGAAAATGAAACCGTGCAAGTACTACTTGCGCTCTCCAAAATCAAATGAAATGTTGTAGTTATCATTTTCCAGTTTAGTTGAGACGTTGTAGCCGGAATTGAAGAATATACCGAGCATATTCGCATTGTCTGCAGATACGTTTGCATCAAAACCGGAAACACCTCTTTTCTGAGCTATGGAAGATAACTGCTGGAAAAGGTGGGTTCCCACTCCTTTATTATGCCAGTCATCACGAACAAGAAAAGATATTTCGGCTCGGTTATTCTCTTTGTTGCGGAAATAGTGAGCAATACCGATTATCCGTTCTCCCCCCATGTCTTTGATTGTGGCCGCTATGCCCATATCGCCGGTGTAGTCGATATTGGCAAGTTTCTGCACAAACTCCTGTGGAAAAGCCTTGATAGGCTCCAAAAAGCGAAACGCGATCGATTTTTCCGAAAGAGAATAAAACATGTCGCGCAAAGCGTGGGTGTCGGTTGGTTTAATCGGCCTGAAATACAGAGCCGTTCCATCTGCCAAGGCACGGCGAGTTTCAAGCTCCTTGGGATACCTTGCACCCGAGATAAACAACTCGGTCTGATGCGGCAAGATAAAATGCTTCTTCTGAGCTTCCTGCAATAACTGATTGCGAAAATTCGGATGAGCAATTTCAGCCAATGCGGTAACTCGTTCACGAATACTTTTGCCGTAAAGGTCGGCAATACCGTATTCCGTTACCACAAAACGAACATCACCGCGGGTCAGAGCAACTCCCGCCCCTTCCATCAAATTCGCAACTATACGGCTTGTTTTTCCGTCCCGGCTGGTAGATCGAAGGGCTATAATCGAGCGACCGTTACGTGCCTGTGATGCTCCACGACTAAAATCCGAGATTCCGCCTATTCCGCTAAACGTATTGTCGGCAGCGGAAGACTCCGAGCAGACCTGGCCGGTCATATCCACCTCATAAGCGGTGTTGACCGCTACCATATTGTTGTGTTGAGAGATAATCGCAGGGTCGTTTATGTATTCCGATGATCGGAAATCAAATTCCGGATTATTGTTTATATACTCATACAGCGCTCGGGTACCCACACAGTAAGCGGTTGTAATCCGGCCACGGTTGATAGTCTTGCGATTACCGTTGATCACACCCTTTTCGATAAGCGGCATGATGGCATCGGAAAACATTTCCGCGTGAATTCCCAGGTCTTTCTTGCCCTCCAAAAACGAATAAACCGCCTGTGAAATCGGCCCGATTCCAAGCGATATGGTTGCGCCGTCCGGAATAAGCGAGGCTACATTTCTGCATATGGCCTGGACCGTCTCATCAACATCAGGTGACTTATACTCGGTTAAGGCATCCTTGCTCTCAACTATCGCATCGATCATATCTATGGATAGGGTCGATTCGCCGTGAGTACGAGGCATATTAGGGTTTACCTCCGCGATCACCATCAGGCTGTTTTCAACGGCAGACTTGACGATATCAACCGAAACGCCCAGGCTTACGAACCCGTTTTTATCGGGAGGGCTGGTCTGAATAAGCGCTACATCCAGAGGAAGTCGTCCGCTTTTAAACAGTTGAGGGATATCGGAGGTACAAACCGGCAGATAATCACCGTATCCCTTCGAAACCGCTTCCCTCACATTTTCGGAGACAACGAATGTAGAGGTACGGAATTTCTCTGAAAATTCCTCCCGAACATAGGGAGCTTCACCCATTGTCATAAGATGGTACACTTCGGCATCCATGATATTGTTGTGGTCACTAACCATTTCGTCAATCAACAATTTGGGCTGAGCACAACCTGTACCGATAAAAATTCGTGCACCGGGGCGGATCAGGTTGATGGCCTGCTCCGGCGTTTTAACCTTTGATTTATAACGAGTTTCCCATGCACTCATGTATTTACTCCTTCGAAATGATCACGCGGGCATCTACCACAAAGGCACCGTCACCTTCATAGCCCACCTTCAGAGGATTAATGTCAATCTCTTCAATTTCCGGAAAATCCATCACCAGCTGGCTCATGCGTAAAAGATTTTCCACGATTGCGGGAATGTCCACCGGCTTTTGTCCGCGAGCACCCGCAAGAAGTTTATAGGTTTTGGTCCGTTGAATCATCTGGTAGGCCTCATCAGCGGTGATGGGCGCAAGACTGAAAGTAACGTCTTTGAGTACTTCCACAAATATTCCGCCCAAACCAAACATCAACATCGGGCCGAACTGCGGATCCTTCTTCATGCCGATAATTACTTCACGACCGCCGGTTACCATCTTCTCAACAACAACCCCTCTAAGTTCTGCATGCGGCATTTTGCGTCCGATTCTAAGCATCATAAGCTCATAAGCATCCTCCACCTCAGAGGCTTTGGATAATCCTATTTTGACTCCTCCGACATCGGATTTGTGCAAGATATCAGGGCTGGAAATTTTCATTGCCAGAGGATATCCGACTTCCTCACCAAATCTTACCGCCTCGGAGGCACTGGATGCGAGCGTTCCAGGCGGCACAGTGAAACTATAGGCGTTCATGATAGCCTTGGCATCTGCTTCACCTATTTCATACATTCCGCGCTCGCGATAGGAGCGAAAAATCTTATAAACCGGATTTTTATTAACGGAAAAACGCTCAACCACTCTTAAAGGACGGTTTTTGTAACGAGCGTAGTTAACCATTTCAAGCATGGCGCGTGCGGCCCTCTCAGGAATCGGATACTGAGGAATCTTGTTCTCCTGGAGTATCTTTACACCGCCGGCGACAATATCTGCACCCATGAAGCAACTGAATACCGGTTTATCATACTTTTTTGACAACTCCACTATGCGATTGGCGATCTCGACATCGTCGGTCATCTTCTGCGGCGTGAGGATCACAATAACAGCATCAACTTCATCACCCGAAAGAAGTACTTCCAGAGCCATGGCGTACTGCTCAGGACCGGCGTCGCCAAGCACATCAACCGGATTATGCGCTGAAGCCGCTGAAGAAAGATTGGACATAAGTTCTTTTTTAGTGGACTCACTAAGCTTGGCCATTGTCAAGCCCGAAAGCTCCAGCGCATCCGTCATCATGATACCCGGCCCGCCTGCGTTGGTGATAACTGCGATGCGGTCACTCTTGGGAAGAGGCTGGTAGGCTAACGCGATAGAAACATCAAAAAGAGTCTCTATTGATTCTACCCTGATAACTCCGCTTCGCTCAAACGCACTGGCATAGGCTACATCACTACCCGCAAGACTACCGGTATGTGAGGAGGCAGCTTTTGCTCCCGATGAAGTTTTACCGGCTTTCAGTATAACCACGGGCTTGCTTTTTCCTACCTGCTCGGCAACCCTCATGAACTCCTGGCCGTTTGATATCTGTTCGAGATAAGCGGCAATCACCTTTGTATTTTCATCTTCTTTAAGATCCTGCAGGAAATCGACTTCATCTAAGGTCGCCTTATTGCCGATAGAGGCGAGTATGGAAAAGCCTATTCTGTTGCACGCCGCCCAGTCTTGAATCGCCGTAACAAGCGCTCCTGACTGGGAGAAGAGGCCGATTGAGCCGGGTAAATCAAGCGGCTGACCAAACGAGGCGTTCAATTTGTGCCAGGGATTCAGCAATCCCAAACAGTTTGGACCCATCATTGTGATGTTGTTCTCACGAACAAACTTCCTGATATCTTCCTGAATTTTCTTTCCTTCCGCACCCGTTTCTCCAAAACCCGCCGTAATCACGACTGCAGCTTCGATGCCCTTTTCGGCACATTGCTTAAGTACAGGTAATACCAAATCCCGTTTAATTACAACAATGGCCAGGTCAACTTCACCCGGCACATCTAGGAGGGATTTGAAACATGGAATGTTTTGAATCTGATCGGCTTTGGGGTTAATCGGATAAATTTTGCCTTCATAACCACCGCTAACCAGATTTTCCAAAACAGCGTAGCCGACTTTCTGTGGATCCGTGGAAGCTCCCACGATGGCCACGCTGTTGGGACGTGTAAGCGTTTTAAAACTCATATGCACCCCTGAATCTGACCAAAAAACAAACAAGTGAGCATAGTAAGATATATCGTGCAAATGGCTTCATGGAGAATAAATTAAATCATTTTTTCTCCTCCACTTTGTTGTGAAGCGTTACATTCAAAACCCATGTTTCCGCAGGAGTTAATGAGTGTTTAAGTGCTCAATATGTCGTTTGAATTCAGGCTTTACGTTTTTTGCACATTATGAACCTTGATAAGACCCTTATATCGTAATAATTTTGTGATATAATATTTGGAGATAGCATCTTCGATGTAAAATCACTTATTTTTCAGTTCTTCTTAATTAAGTTTTAACGATTGCGAATTATGACTTCTTATCCTACGACAAACGGACTGACCACAAATGCCCTCAATGTTCTTTATAATATCGCTCGTGTATTAAGCGCAGGCGGAGATTTGGCGCAAGTAATGTCGCAAGTGCTTGCGATTCTCGAAAAACACGCCGGAATGAATAGAGGGATGATTTCGATTCTTAAACCGGGAAATACCGAACTTGCAGTGGATGTGGCTCACGGGCTTACGGAGGAAGAGAAAAGACGCGGCACATATCGTTTAGGCGAGGGTATAACAGGTAAGGTCGTTGCCCACGGTAAACCGATGGTCATTCCAAAGCTCTCCGCGGAGACCGAGTTTTTAGATAGAACGGGTGCTCGAGAAAAGGTTCGCAAAGAAGATCTTTCTTTCCTCTGTGTACCAATAAAGGCGGAGCAGGCTACAATCGGGGCCTTATCGGTGGATCATTTTGCACTGCAGGGAGAGAATACGCTGGATGAAGCACTTCGACTTCTTGAGACGGTAGCCGATCTGATTGCTCAGGTTGTCCGCGCACGCCGGCGCGAAGCGCAGAAGATCTCAAAACTGGAGGAAGAAAATCAGCGCCTTCGCCAAAGTCTCAGCGATCTTGAGAGGCATGGAAAGCCAGAGAACATGATCGGCAACAGCAATTCCATGTGCGAAGTTTATCGGCAGATCGCGCAGGTCGCGGGCTCCCCCACCACAGTATGTATTCGCGGAGAAACCGGCACGGGAAAGGAACTCATAGCTCGGGCAATACATCAGAAAAGCTCTGTAAAGAAAGGACCTTTTATTGCGGTAAACTGCGCGGCACTTCCTGAGTCTCTTCTGGAAAGTGAACTGTTCGGTCACGAAAAAGGCTCTTTTACCGGCGCGACCTCAAAGCGTATAGGTCGGTTTGAAGCCGCCGACGGAGGTACCTTATTCCTTGATGAAGTAGGAGAAATGTCGCTGAGTGCCCAGGCCAGACTTCTTCGCGCCATACAGGAGAAAGAATTTCAGCGTGTAGGGGGTCTCGAATCGATTTCCGTTAACGTACGACTCATAACAGCCACAAATCGTAACCTCGAAGAAGATGTAGCACAAGGACATTTTCGTGAGGATCTGTATTATAGAATAAATGTATTTACGGTAGCTTTACCGCCTTTGCGTGAACGCGGTGCCGATATCATGTTGCTTGCCGATTACTTTGCCAAGGAGTATGCCTCGATTCACGGGAAAAATGTTCTTCGCATATCCACGCCTGCAATCGATATGCTATCCTCATATCACTGGCCGGGCAATGTACGTGAACTCGAAAACGTCATTGAGCGTGCGGTGCTTGTGACCACAAGCGAAGTCATTGAGGGGCATGATTTGCCGCCTACATTGCAAATGAAGGGGATCACTCAGCGTGGAAAACGAAGCGGATCTTTCGAAACTTTAGTTGCCGCTTATGAAAAAGAATTGATTACCGATGCTCTTAAGGACGCACGTGGTAATCAAACGGAGGCGGCGAAACTGTTAAACACTACTAAGAGAGTTATTCAATACAAGGTGAAGATATATGAAATAGATTATCAGCGTTTTAAGCGCGACGGTGAAAATTAGAATACCGTTAGAAATTGTTGCTGTTTCATAACCCTTTCGATCACTTTCTGATCGAAAGGGTTTTTTTATCATACCGGCGCCTCATCCTCTTAAAAAAACAAATCACACCTTAACACTTCCTAACACTTCTCTAACCTCTGCCTTAAACAATCAAAACATTCGAGTGATATCTTTAGTAACCATTTGGCCCCCCCTTTATCGGGCGCCCAAATACAATTCTCATAAAAAGCCAATAAACCCATAACAGTGACCTGTTAATTTTCTTTATCGCATAGGAATTTGATATTGAGACAGAGAAATTTGAAAAAAATTATACCGTTCTTATTTGTTGTCTTTTTTTGTTTTGCCGCATCAGCCGGGAGTTCTTTACGGCTTGTCGTAAAACAAAAGGAAACTGGAAAACGATTGGTAGCATCGGTGGCAACACTTACAAAATCATCCCTCTGGAGTAATGATCAATTTGTCGAAGTATCGGATCTAAACGGTGTTATTCTTTTTGATTCGATTCCTTCAGGCAAGTATTCTCTCAAGGTTGAAATGACCGGCTACTCCACCTATGAGCAAAAAAACGTCCGTATTTTTGAAAACAAGAAGGATACGGCGATCATTACGATGTCCAAAGCCGGCCAACTGGAGCTTACCGGCTGTGACACATGCGCGTCTCCTTCTCTGGTGATAGGAAAGATTATTAACGAGGAAACCGGACAACCGATTATTGGCGCTTTAGTTGAATTACATTCCGCGAAAATGACAGCTCGTACGGATGAAGACGGTGTTTTCAATTTCATGAACCCCCCTCAGGGGACCTATCGAATAATGGTATCCCATGATGATTTTCACCCTGATACCGTCAAGGGGTTGTCTGTAAATAGTGGTAAAATAACAAACGTTACTACACAGCTAACTCCTTTGCTCACCCTGGCGGATCGTACCGGTTCAATAATCGGAACCGTCGGAGACACGACTACTTCGAGCAGCATTGAGCAGGCCACCGTTTCCATTTTAAATACGAACTATACGGCTCAAACTAAGTCCGACGGCACTTATGAGCTTTCGACCATCCCCCCGGGAACATACTCCCTGATAATAACCAAGTGGGGTTATGAAACTGAAGTAATCACTGGTGTAACGGTTAGGGCAAAAGAAACAGTGTACCTTAATGCCTTCCTGCCCCCTCGACAAGTCGGTACTCAGTCTCCCGACGAGCCGGGCTCAGTTACGGGGATAGTTATAGATGCAGCCGGTGACCCCATTGAGCAGGCGCAGGTTTTGGTAAGCGGGACGGGAGATTGGGCCAAAACCGATCATATTGGCAGATTCCGCATCGACAGCCTTGCGGCGGGAGTATACAGTCTGGTTGTAGCGACTGAAGGATATGACACTACTAACATTCATGAAGTTGATGTATGGAATGGTGAAGAGACGTCGCTGAATATTACGGTGCGTGCAAAGATGCCCACCGAACAGGAGAGCCTGACGGTCGCGGAGAACGAAGCACTGGTTACCGGATTAATAGTTGATGCAGAAGAAGGTTCTCCCATGACCGGCGTTGCAGTTTCGGCGGACAGAGGGAAAGTTAGCACGGTGTCCGACTTTGCCGGACGATACGTACTTCGTTTTTCCCGCCCCGCTACCCATACCATTTCGGTAACACATACCGGCTTCCAGCAGAAACAAACAGAGGTGACGGT
>CAZPHU010000062.1:0-8755 GCA_964586285.1 uncultured Fibrobacterota bacterium
CCGCATCGCAGGCCTTAAGGTGAACGCCTCAAAGATTGGTTACCACTAAATTTTGACAAGTATGCTGCAAATCACGCTCATACGGTTCACACCGACGGTATACCAGATATTCTTTACGAGGCAAAGCATGGGGCCGATTACGTCATTCAATCCTACGATAAGTCGGGCGGGGTCGTCGGTGACATGGTCACAGCAATTGGTAATTTCGGACATGATCACCAATGGTGGGGTCAACCCCAATACCAGGACAGCATGCCTCTTGAACGAGGTGGACCGATCAGGGAGATTCGCAACGAAACCGGTGCAAACGTGATGGCCGATTTTGCGACGGGAATGGCACTTGTAGGCAAGATGTACCGCCCCTTCGATGAGGCTTACGCGGAAAAGTGTGTAGAAATCGCGGCCGACCTTTACGCTTTTGCAAAACAAAATCCGGACAGCACGACTGAAACTCCCGCTTATAACGGCAACGGTACAGCTAATGATGAACTGGCTCTTGCTGCGGTATCTTTACTTTGGGCCACGGAAGACCGACAGTACCTTCAGGATTTAGCCTACGATAAAACGATCGGAACACATGGGAACTCACATTTCGCAAAACTTTCCTATGAAGGCGGATGGTTTTCCAACAAAGGTGTACAGTTCAGTCATGATATGGCAAATACTGACTGGGCTTCGGTTCATGTGCTTGCTCTTTACGGTTTTTTCAAGCTAATTCTCACGGATGAAGCTCTCTGTTCACGTCTGGGAATAGAAGATCAAAATCGCCTGAAATTATTGGAAAAAACCGCCTACCAATCCATCTATAATCTTGGAGCGGTGTCCCTGGTTGGAGATGAAACGATCGAACTCCCTAACCACGATACTTGGGGAAACCATATCTTGAAATATGAAAAGCTGTGGAAAACCATGCACACTCAGCAGGAATGGGTTTGGAACCGGTACCAGATGGGTAATCTTATCGAGTTGTACTGTTATTCTGATATAGCTTCATATATCCAAGGCATGGAATTGCCAAACACCCCCGCAACAACAGACTGGAAAGGTACCGAAGTACGGCAGGTAATGGTTGAGGCCATGGATTACATGTTAGGCAGAAATCCTTGGGACGTATCGATGATATATGGGGTAGGAAACAAAAACTTCAATCACCCACACCATCGGGCAGCCAATCCTGAGGGAAAAAATGTTCCGGGTGCCTTTTATAGGTATGTTCCTCCCACAGGAGCACTTCAGGGTGGCTATATGCCCGGGGAAACGAACATCTATAATGAGCACTATGATGATTATCACCATTCCGAGATCGGAATCGACGCCAATGCGGTGACGATCTTCGCTGTAACCGCGTTAGCTAAAAACCAGCCGGTCAGAGCCCCCGGGGCCGAGGTCCGAATAGTCTATGTTGGCCACGACAGGGCAATTATAGACATCCGCCAGGACAAATACGGTGATGCCTTAATTCGATACGGTGTCGCAAGCGGGGATCCTGACCAGCAGCAATCCTCGGACAGCAGCGGTGTGTATCATCGCATGACACTTGAGAATCTTCAAAGCGGTACCGATTACCATTTCGATGTCGTCGTATCGGATCTCTTCGACAGTGACAGCACCATTTTGAATAAAGAAGAGTACTTTACATTCACTACAGCTAATGCACCTCCCGGAGATGCAGAAATAACTAACGTAAAGGTTTGTAAGGTCACCAGTGATTCTGCGGGGATATTTTGGTTTACACCCAATGGAGAATTTGACAGTAAGGTTGTTTTCGGAACCGAAAAGCCGCCCGCAAAAACACACGAGGGAGATGTTGCAGGACACCCGGTACGCTTTCACTATGTTAAGATCGGAGGTCTAAAGGAAAAAACCACCTACTATTTTCATGTCGAATCGAATGGCTCAATCGACAATAACGATGGTGATTATTACACTTTTACAACACCGGTCGAGCATGTCGATTTTGATATACGAACAGTCAGCTACGACAGTGGCGGCATTCCCTCACTAGGTATGATTTTCGTCAATCAGGATCATAAAAGTTATGATTCTCTTGAGCTTCGCTTGTATATGCGAGGAACAGATGAAGAAATGGCAGATCTTGGAGCTCGTGTAGATATAGGCATCAAATATAGATCAGACGGTTACCAGGATAAGCATTTTAAAGGAATGGTTGACGGCCCACTTCAGGAGCAGAAGCCGATTAAAATGGCGGAAACCTATGATCCAAATGACGGTACCTACGCCTGGTATTTTCCGGTTCCTCTTGGAGAGGCGCAAATGGAATCTCAGGCGCGTTTCAGGTTAGACATTTTGTTTGTGAAAAGAAACATTCCTTTTGATGATAATCTTCTACATATGCCGGCCACTCACAAGCCTGGCGGAAACGACTGGAGCTGGCGAGCGCATAGCAGACCGCAAGACCCTTTTGATTTCGGCGGCATTGAGGAGAGAACTAAAGAAGACATTGATAATGACTACTGGAACATGGAAATAAACCGATATGTAACCGTTTACCGAAAGGGAGAGTTTGTCTGGGGCTATTCGCCCTCACATATTGAGCAGTCTACCAAGAAAACCAATTACGAAATGACCGCACAGGTAACTGATCCGCTCCATAATCCAAGCGCCGATTATGTCGCGCTAGATCGTCAGGTCCCACAGATTATGGTATCGGGATGGGCTCAGATCACCGAAGACGGTACGCTTAACGAAATATGGGTAAACGGACATAAACAGGAAAATGTTTCCGATTTGATAGCATACGATGCAGAAATGGACAAATTCTTTTTCGATGTCCCGGTTCCGGTTGATCACGGGGCGAACATTATCGATATTACCCTGTTTGGAGGGCCTCCCGGAACTTGCGAGGATTGTTACGGGTGTGCTTTTAGTAATCATCACTTCTATGTCGAATTTACCGGAGCGAAACAGTATGACGGCGAACTGGTAATTAAGGATGCATCCAACCAGGCGGTGATTAACCCGGAGGTTAAAGTAGATACTACCAGTTTTTTTGTTGAAGTTGACGATAAAAATGGTGATATCGACAGCACCGCAATAGACAGTCTTCATGTCGCAATAACCAGTCCGCTGACCGGCGACAGCCTGTCTGCGGTCTTATACGAAACGGGGCCGCATACCGGTGTCTTCACCGGGGTACCTGTTATGGTAACCAGCGAACTACCAGCTAATCGCCCTGCGGATGCTATTTCCGTCTTTGGTGGCGATACTATTTGGATCAAATATCAGGATCCGTTTAACCCCTCCGATTACTCCCGAACTTTTCTATACAGCAAGGCATCTTTTCCCGTTGCCCGCACTGGAAAGCTTCTGGACACAGACGGCGACGGCACTATCGACGATTTGGAAATCTTTTTCACCGGTGAGCTTCTCGGTCCGCCGCGGCAAATCAGTATTCTATTTCCCGACAGCGAGAGTGAACTTATACCGGAGGGGAATCCCACGGTAAATGGCAATACCGTTTCCATTACACTTGGATCGTTTCCCGAATACACAACCGGATTTGCACAGGGAATCCAATCCACATCAGGATCAGCCACCATCACGCATAATGGCAGGGATTATTCAAGTACGTTCGCTCTTTTCGACAGCGCCGGACCGGTTTTATCCGAAGCTATTTTGGTCGAAAACGAGGCGGGAAACAGTGATATCTTAGTTATTGACTTCAGTGAAAAAGTCGACACTTCCAGCCTAATCGGGCAACGGCTGAAGGTAAAGCATGTGGATGGTGAAAACACCGATCTGATTTTACTCTCATACTCGCCGGATCCTTCAGGAGGTGTGCGAGTTGTCGTAACAGGTGGCCGTAAATTAGCACCCGGCGATTCTATCTATCTGACCCCCGGCGCAGGCGGTATACAGGATATGTGCAAAAACTTCCCTCACCGCAATAATAAACCTGTTGAGTTGGGATATCTTGCGGGTGCGGCAAGAATCGTAGGCGGATGGTACGAAGACAGGGACGCGGACGGTATACTGGATTTCGGTTGCATACAATTCGACAGGAAGGTAAAACCAAATGACATTTCCGAACTAAGCCTTTTATTGGCTGATGTCAACTATTCGGTGGACTCTGAATATGTCGACATTGTATCCGATTCGGCAATCTCAATCTCTATCAAAGATGCTGTTAATACCACGACGATTGCGACCGGCGGAAGCATGAGCGCAAGCGTAAAATTCAATCGATTTCCGGGTGTTGTTCGCGAGGTAAGTATGAATGACAGTGCCGCGCCGGTCATAAGTAGTGCCGAATATATTCCGGGCCGTCTCGATGAAACCGGCGGACGCACCGACACTCTGATCGTCCAATTCTCCGAGTCCGTAAACCCGATAACAACCGAAAAACCGTTTGTATTAAGCTCCGCTGTTAACAGTGTTTACAGTATGGTTCTTGATGATGCTCAGTGTAATGCACGTCAATGCCGATTTGTTGTAAAATCTTTTGATCCCGAAACGGTCAGGTATCCGGCAGAGGGAGACCGGATCCGGATTGCAGTTTCGGAGGTTTCCGATGCTTACGGCACATTTCAGGAAAATCAAAATAATCGAGAGTGCCGGCTCATGATTAAGTCGGTTCCGTATCAGTGGACTCTTCGGGTTGGGCCCAATCCGCATATCATTGGAAGCTCAGAGCCCGTGTGTTTCGATTTCGAGTCTCTAACCCCAATAATGGGTAAAACTTCGCTTCAGGCGCACGTGAAAATTTTCGACGCTTTGGGAAATCTCATCATCGATGAGAAAGCGACGCCTGAAAATACATCTCTGAGGTATTACTGGCCGGGAACAAACAGAGCGGATAGAAATGTAGGAGCCGGTACTTATATGGCGATTGTAAATCTGCTTCAAAACAACCAGGTAGTTTTCGAGAAAACCGTAATGATAGGTGTCAAAAAGCCCTAGGCGTAAGAGGCTATTTTTCATTACTATTTACATTTGTTTTTTTTAGATTATTTTTGGCGTTATTCCGAAATTACAAGAGAGGCAACCATAATTCCGCTGTGGTTCCGGGCGGCGGATTATTATTTAGAATTGAAATCCCTCCACCATGCATTTCAAGAATGTGCTTTGCAACGCTCAAGCCCAAACCAGTTCCGCCGGTGCGAGTCGTAAAGAACGGCTGGAAAAGCCTTTCCAGGTGCTCTTGAGCAATACCTTCTCCTCTATCCACTATTCTGATTATAATACGATCGCTTTGCTGTGCAGCGGTTTCAATGCAAACAGGTGCCCCGGCAACACTGTAATCGCAGCTGTTTTCCAACAGGTTTATAATAACCTGCTTCATTCTACTTTTGTCTATATTGGCATACCATCCATCGGCTTCCCGGGGTATTTGAACCCGAAGTTCCGATTTCGTTGAATTATAATTCTGTTTCCATTCAGAGATCGCCTCAAAAATAGCCGGTCCAAGAGCCTGCTTTTTAAAATCGAAATGACGTTGGGGTCTGCCCAAATCAAGCAAATCACGCATAAGCGCCGACAACTTTGTAACCTGCTTGCGAATGTGTTCGACATATGGCTGGTATTCGGCGTTATCATCCATATCCTCAAACAGAGCTTCCGAGATCGCAAGTATTGCATTGAGCGGGTTACGCACTTCATGCGCGACTCCCGTGGCGATTTGTCCTAAAAGTTTCATCTGTTGAGACTGAAGCAACTGCTGCTCTAATCGAGTTCTTTTTATCTCATGTCCTATGTATCTGGCGTAAATTTCTACTAAATGAACTTCGTACTCGGAAAAATATCTTTCGTTTTTTTCCAAAAGATAAATAGCGCCTGTTGATTCACCATTGGATTCTCGAATAGGAACCCCAAGAAAAGTTTTAAAGCTTCTTGTGAAGTTTAACCGATGGTTAAACCTTATTTTATTTAATTGCTCACCGTGAAATTGACAGATCATCTGCTCTTTATATACTGCATGTCTTGGATAACCGTCCAGAAGCACAGTGTCATAGTGGTCAAGTTCTCCCTCCAGGCAGTAAGCACCCCGACAGGTGTTGTCCTGATCTATGTAATCAGCCGCGACAAACCGAACATCCAAAATTTCCGCGAGAGTTAAAACGACCTGATCTTGTACATCCGTCAGATTGTTGCCGAAAGTAGTTGCAATTGAATAGACAGATTCAAGAGCCAACTGGCGCTGAGACAAAGTTTCCTGCGTTTTGAGCCTCTCATCTATTTCTTTCTGCAAACGCATGTTCGACCGTGTAAGTTCAGCGGTGCGCTGTTCTACTCGCAGCTCCATCTCATCATGCGCCCTTTGCAACTCTGAGCGTGCTTTTTTACGCTCGATCATAACAGCGATAAGTCGAGCCGACGATTCCAGACGGGCTTTGGCTATGTCTATAATAAAAGGAGGACGTTTCTCATAAGAGGCGGCCCTTTTTCTAAGTTCCGAAAAGGGGATGTTATGTCTTTGAGCTATCATTTCCAAAAGTTTCTGTTCTCGAGGCGGTTCGCCATAACAGAAGTGCAGGGCTCCGACAGTATTACCGTCGGTCAACGTTATCGGCACTGCATACACGGACAATCCGTCCCTGCCCCTGAAATCGATGGGCTTTCCCTCTCGCATGGCAGTCTTTGCCGGTCTTTTCCAACAATTTTTCATACAGTAGTTGATTTGCGGATCGTTCTTTTTATCGCTGTTTTCAGGAGCATTGGTTCCCATCACATTCAGGTAGCCGCACCATTCGGATGAACAGATCGCGAATGCACACGTCCCGTCACATTCGTGTACGCCGGCGGATGTCCCCAGCAGATCGACGCAGTCTCCGACAATGTCAAGCAGAACTTCTTTGCCGACTGATTTACCAATTTCACCCGAGGTGTTAAAGTTAGATGAAAATGTGTTTTGCCGGTCAAAGGAACTTTTACCGGTGGCTTGTATGTTTCGCGTCAAAAGCCACTCTATACTTTTAAGTTCATGCTCCGCTTGTTTCAGTGCAGATAAATCGGTTATAAAAGAAGCGACCTCCTTTTTCCCGTCCTTCGTCTGTTCAATTACTGAAGAGCCCACCAGCACAGGAATTCGTGTTTGATTCTTTCTGATCAGCTCCTTTTCGTAAGGAATGCACCTTCCTTTTCTTTGAAGCTCTTTTTGCGCTTGACGGTCCCTATGTTTATACTCGTCAGGCGACAACTCCTCCCAGTTGATCAAACTTTTCGGCCCCGATAAATCTTCACGCTCGTATCCCAGCATGTCCAGGATGGACGGATTAGCGTAATTGAGTTTTCCTTGCAGATCACTTATGATCAATCCGAAGGTACTTGTTTCGGAAAGGTTACGAAATCGTCTTTCACTCCGCTTCAGTGCATCCTCCGCCCACCTCCGTTCTGTAATATCGTGGAAAACGACCACAGCTCCGGTTATTTTTCCCCCTGATCGAATTGGACTCGCTGATGAGGTAACTGTTCGGCGCTCACCATGGGCATTAACCAGTGAGTATTCTATACTGGTAACGGTTTCTCCCGATAATGCATGTACCGAAACCAACGCGTCGACGGTCGGTTTTGATCGGTCGGCAAGTCTTAGGTCTGTTTTAGTCGCCAACTCCTCTAAAGTCAAACCCACGCTGTCCAAACCTAAAAGTTGGCCGCCAGCCCTATTTACTCGCACGATAATTCCCTTTTCATCGAAGATTACAACGGGTTCGGCAAGTGACGAGAATACGGCCTCAAGCTCCGCCGCCTGTTGCTGAGCCCTGGTTGAGATCTCCAAAAGTCTTCGCAGAACACGTTCCCTCTCCTCTTCCGCCTTTTTTCGCTCAGTGATATCGGTCATGACGACTACGCATCCACAAGAGTAGTCTGATAAAGGAAGAGGTGAAACTGAGGCCAAAAAGTGGCATACTTCCGAAGGGCCGCTTTCCAGGACAACCTCGGTCTGCAGAATCGGGACACCTTTTAAGGCAGGCTCTATACTGAAATCTTCTCCTGTCGATTCTTTTTTAATGGGGAAAACGGTACAAAAATTCCCGTGCAGCGGATCTGTTTTCGTAAATGTTAAAGCTGCTCTGCTGACTCGCAAAATTCGAGCATTTTCATCACAAACTATTATCGCCTCACCGGCATGCTCCAGAATTGAGCGACTGAGTTGATCGGATAGCGTTAAAGCAGAAATAGTCTCCTCTTTTTTGTTAGAGGCGGGCGCTTTCCGAATTTGACTCTCGATATCCTTTTTACTGCTTTTGGGCCTTTTATTAGACAAGTTCATTACCTGATCCAGACTTGCATAGCTGAGGTTTGAGCCCCGTTTGCAAAATAGTCGTACTTTGCGGAACATTTGTTTAAGCGATTTAACATTTCAACCTATTTGCCAAAAGCGCCTTAAATTTTGAAATAGAGGCACATGACTTATTGTATTTTTTCAAAGATTTTTTTACCAGTCTCTTTTTTAAGAGCATCGATTTTGCTCCGCACAAGCTCCTCGCTATCCCCAAGTCGGCGCCGTTTCTCTTCAAATGTTTCCTGGGTGCGATTTAACTTTGACATCTTACTCTGAAGGGTTTTGAGATTTCCTGATACATCTTTTTCTATACGGCTGCGTATTTCTTGCGTTACGGAATCAACTTGATCACCAAGCATCTGTTGTGTCGCCTCGGCGATTAGCTTGCCGATGTCGCTGCGAAGGTCAAGTGAGAAACTGTCCTCGATATACTTGGAAAAAACTTCAACCGAAAAACTTGAGAGTGATCGCGCGACCCTCTGCTGGAGATCCTTTAGCTCATCGTTATCTTTT
>CAZPHU010000062.1:8855-22834 GCA_964586285.1 uncultured Fibrobacterota bacterium
TCTTTTTCTGTGTCTTGCTCATTATATGATATTTCTTCTCCTTTTATCCGGGATTCTAAAAGGAATCTCTCACCAATAAAACTCAGAGCCCCCGATATACTTCCCCGACCGGACTCAATTTCCAAGGGCAAAAATTGGGATGAAGCAAAATTAAATCCTTTCAGAGGAATACCGGCAACCGACACTAATAGACTGTCTTTTGGAATCTCACCGATATAATCGAAAATTCCATCGAGTTTAATACTACCTCCGTTTTCATCGGTCCCGAATAATTCAAGCAATATCGGTTTACCAATCAGAGCCTGATATGAGGAAATATGCTGCAGGGTTCCCTTTCCGTAGATGCCGGCTATCACCGCCGATAAAGACATGTTCTGTACCCAGATTTTCGGCCAATCCCGCATACCCCTGTACCGAATGGTCTGCCCTGAAAGTCGTGGAGGATCTTCTCTTTTTTCCGGTTGATCATCTTTCATTATGTCACTATAGTAGCGCGCGGTTCCAATTATGTGCAGAACACCTAATAAAGTATTTGCGACAGAAGGTCCGAAAATTGCCCTGGTTATCTCGGCTGTGGAAATTTTTGGAATATCCGCCAGTTCGGCCGCTCTTTGAACATCACCCGAAACAGCACTGGAAACATTTTCGTCGTATTTACCCGTTTTTCGAATATCCGTCTTGAATTGCCTATCAAGTTGATTTATCGTGTTCATTAAAGAATCAAGTGTGTTTCGGATCTCCTGAGCAGCGGCAATTGCCTCACGAACCTCTTGGGGCGAATCTGTTTCATCCGGTTGTATCGTCTCGATTTTTCTGCGCAGCGCTTTAATTTCCTGTTCAGACGGAAGTTTTTTGACGCGGCTGGACCAATACTGAATCGTTGAATCAACATTTTCTTCCAGAGAATCAATAACCGAGGGCGTATGAAGAGAAAGTATTCGTATGATAGAGTCTACTTTCAGTTCATCAAGATCGGCTATCTGATAAGCAGGTAAGTTTACCAGTTCCTCAGTTATAAGCTCTTGAACACGACCGACCGGGCCGTAATCACTCGCGGCATTTCCCGCCAGCGCTCCGTTTGATTCTCTTTTTGTGTTGAACCGAAGGCTGTCTGTCTGCATATTTTGTACAACAAAACGATTCATCAGAAGCGGCTCTAATGCCATATCGAATTGAACAAACCCGGTTTCGATTAAATTTCGCCAGGTACTGGAAGGGTTGGTTACCTGAAGCCGGTTCCAACTCATGCTGAGGGAAAAAAGTCTGAAATCAACATTGTCGAACTCAACCTTAGCTCCAACTATGGAGCTACCCGCCTTTTCCATTCCCCATTCTATTAATCTATCGCTAAACAGAAGGAGAAACAGAGCAATTATTCCTGATAAAACCAGTAAAAAGACAAGTCCTCTCTTTCTCACAACAGATTCTCTCCCAATCGACTAAGGCGCACGAACCATTGATATAAGGAGCTTTTCTGTATCACTTGCACGATTTTCCATTTACTTGCAACCGGTTCAATTTTCACCCGATAAGCAACCACACCATTTTTTATACCCAAATACACCGGGTACAACAATAATAACGAAACAACCAACGCTCCCAGTACAACAGTGTTGTTAAAGCCTGTTATTGGAACAAATGGAGTATTGTAGAGTGCGAGCCAAAAGGGTTTCAAGAAATCTATTTCCACCAGCAGAAGATATCCTATACTATGAAACAGCGGATCAATGATGTAGGCGATTAGACTGAAAGCAAAGACGGCAAACAAAGCGGCGGCAATATTTACGTTTATGAGAATCAGGGCAATGAAAAGTAGCGCCTTTATTGGAAAAGACGGAATCAACCCTATTGCCATTCCGATAAGGAATCCGCCTCCCACCTGTGCGGGGGTTGCGGCGGATCGAACCACGGCAATTAAACGTGCTATGAATTGGATTATAAACATAGTCACAAATGAAGCAAAGTAAATGCCATTGTAGAAAATGAGCGAAACAGCTCTTTGAGGTAAATGAATTCCTCAAGCCAATTTTTTGAAGGATTGCCGTTATAGATCCGAAATGACCTGATGTTAACAAAATTCTACTGAAACCTCTGAGAGGCTGTCGGCACTTTTTTCTAACAGATTCGGTTGAATGTGCATTTGAGGAGGGACCTATTCTTTTTTGAGGTCCTATCGGTTGATCTAAGACGGATTCTTTGGAAATTTAAAAGCGGATACCGGTCCTTACCTCTATGCCCAAACCCTCTCCTGAGACGGTGTATTCGGTATTTTTTGGTCCCGCAAATCCGGTAACAATCAGATCAAAGGAAAGATCGTGCATAGTGGTGTAGTTAACGCCGGTCGACAACCAGGTGCAGTTTTGATTTAGATTGATCAATGCATTAGCCGTCAGTCTCATATCACTTATGATAAACCGGTTGAATGTAGAAAAGAAGGCTAAATACCATTTAGAAAAATTATTCTGATTAAAAACGCTCATAAGTTCATCCGGCGGAATTTGTCCGGCGATTTCTTCGATATTTAAATCATCCGAATCCATCCCTTCAGGAATTAAATCATCGTCACCAGAGCCCGCATGATTGTAATAGCCTTCCAGGTTTATCATCAATCTGTCGTTAATATTTCCTATATCAAAATATCTCCCCACTCCAACGGATGCACGGGGAACCCATTCTCTTTTTTCAACATTAACACCAACGGGTTGACTGCTCGATGGATATCCGGCACTCTTGAATTCGTACACGTCGAGGCTGCTGTATAATGCCGCCTCACCTCTTATAATCAACTCAAACATACCCGTCGAAATATCGAACCCAAATACCGGATCGACATTGTTTTTACCCCAGGCAGAAAATGCGAATTCCGTTGATTTAACTAAAAATTCGGTCTTAAGCGCCAAAGCCATACTATCTGCTCTTGGAACCTTGCCCATATCCAGGAAAGCGTACAGATTCGCTTTTGTCTTAAAAGGAACATGAACCTTTAAGCCGAAGGCTCCCTCGCGGCTGCTTAACTCATCGGTAAAGGAAGTTTTCTCTACATTGACTAAATCAACCGGGTTGAAGAAGTATCCTCTTCCCCACTGAAGGACCTGTTTACCGGCGCGAAAATAGACGTTATATCCGATATTCCAATCAAGAAACAGTTCGTTTAGATCGACTACCAGAGAGTCTGATGCGGCGAAGTAGGCGGCCTCGGCATCAATGTAAGATTTTACCGATTGCGGTAATCGGACATCCAGATTGAAGTTGCCGAAAATGCTGCTTTGGAAAGTAGTATTGGACAGAGAAGCATTTTCGAAATACTTTCGTTTCATATTTCCGCCGGCGCTTCCGGTTACATCACCGGTAAAAGAGACCGACTTCTGATATCTTTCGTCAACCATTGTTTCCGGTTCTATATAAGCTTCTGATTCAACTATCGTAGAGGTGTCCCCAAAAAGAGCATCTTCGTCGAGCTCAAATTCATCCTGAGCATAGCCTGTTATAAATAAACCACATACTAATGATATGATGGTCGCCTGTCGTTTAATCATACCGTTATCCTATTTGCTCAGGTTCTCAAGATACGCCTTGGAAAATATCTGATCATCCACATCTTCCAGAGAAATCCCCGATATTTCAACGATTGTTTTATTCCCTTTGTCAAACTCATCGATGTACAGCTGTTTTACCGGTATATACCTGTCCTCGATATCGGTATAATTTAAATAGTATCCGGTTAGCATGAGAGTGCCGGATCCGGCAAAATTCTGTTCCTTCAGAGGCAGGAAATTATCTTTACGAACCCAATAAATCTTTCGGGGATATGAGACATCGTGAACCTTGGCAACGACTTCCAGCTTGTAAACCGGTATCTTGCCCAGTTTTTCTTCGACGATTTTCTCTTTTCCTTTTTCATCCAGTGCCGCCTTATACAACTCGGTCAGTTTCCTCGTTTCGAAATCTTCAGCACTGGCATCGGAGCCTCCGATACTCTCATCGCGATTTACATGCTGAAAAGTTCGTGTATTTTTGCGATACATCCACAAATTTTCTCCTACCCGTAAATAGCCATTGCCCTTCTCGGATTCGGGAGCTGTCATGGTGATTAGAAAGGAGTTGTCTGAATCGCGACGATAATACATCATGTCAGTTACTTTTGTGCCCTGATTCAACTTCTTTTGAGTCATCACCACCCGCGCTTTTACATCCTTACCCATGCGTTGATTGTGATCCACCTTCTTAAGCACCTCCTCGATTGAGGGAAAAGCGCTTGCAACCGCAGCCATTGTCATCAGAAAAAGTATCGTTTTCTTCATAACTATCTCCAGCCTTCTTTTATCATATTAGATTTTCCGGAATTGCTTTCTACTCAAAGTGCCTGAGCGCCTCAGAGGGCTGCATGTTACCGCCTCTTCGCGCCGGAAACCATGCGGTTATCGCGGTTATTGCACAGATGAGCAGCACGAAAACACCTATGGACACCGCGGAGGGCACAAAATGTAAATGGCCGTTTACAAGCAGCATCCCCATTGGGTTATCCCCGGCCTTTATAGTCGGTTGTTTGAGCAACCACATTACTCCAAATGCCAGAGTTGTTCCGACAATCGAAGAAAAGAAAGCCAGCATGGTTGCTTCCAGAACAAACAGCGATCTCACATCACCGCGCTGCATACCAATGGCCCTGATCGTACCGATTTCACGCGTTCTTTCTTTTACCGACATGCGCAAAGTATTCACCACACCAATAAGAACGATGAAAAAAAGCACCAGTACCGCTATGACTGTTATCATATTCAACGCACCTTCCAAATTTAGTATGGCACTTGCGGTTTCATACATTGAACTGACATCCATTACAACTGCCTTTGAGCGAAGTTGAGCCATATCCCTGAACCTCTGTTGTGCTTCAGTGGATGTTCGCGAGCGCTCAAGAAGTTCCCATTGCGGGGCGATAATATCGGCCATAGGATGAGTTTCGCTCAGAAGTGAACAGGAGTTGCGAAGCTCCTGGTTGTCCTCAGGCCAGTACGGATAGAAACTGCGATAAAACCCGGTTGGATTAACCATGACAACCGGTGATTTCAAAGATGGAACTTCGCATACTCCGGTCACCGTGACTGTTTTCTCATGAACCATGGAGTCAAGTGCTCCGCGCCAGGAAAAGGAGAGAGTGTCTCCAGCATCGATACCAAATTCCTGAGAAGCTGCCTGATTAATCAAAACTGCCTGCCTGTCGAGTTTGCCCCGACTAAAAAGGAGCAATGAATCCAGTTTGGTAAACGATACCGAATCGTCCTTGAATCCCACAACTGCAACCATTGGTGTGTCGGCAACAGATTTTAGCCGCGCCGGTATAAGGGCTGGTAGCGGCTTTAGACGTGCATGGACCGAATCGGCGTACCGGGCGGCATCACGTTTGGCGTTATTTATCGTAAGCTGAATCGGAGCGATGTGATCTTTTCCATATCCCATAAGCGGCTTGAGAAATTTCAGTTCGACAAAAACAGGAAATCCCATGAATACATTCGAAGGCTTGAATATCCCCACTACTGTCATGCGAGTTGCCTGATCTTGCCCGAGCGCGTTTGTAAAACGCACCTTCAGAACGTCTCCCTTTTTGACATTCAAGTATTCGGCTTTTGATTCGGAGAGGATCACAGGGCATGGAACGGTCGAGTCACGCAAATCCTGATATCTACCCTCGATCATTCTGAAATTCTGAGCCGTTTTTGCTATGTCTTCCTCAGAGATATCAGCTTCGAGATCGAAACCGACAACTATAATATTATCCGATTTGCCGTTGCCCACAGCTCGGCCAAAAACACCTATGGACTCCTCTTTGCCGCGGTAATCGGGAATCGCCTCCCCAATCGCCTCATCAATTATATGTCGGTTGTAGAAAATCTGACGGAAGTAGTTTCCTCTCTCGGCGAAATTGACCTTAACATGACCCGCGACATAAACCGCTATCTCATTGAACAATACATCAGAAATACCGCGGGAAAATGAGTTGGCAATGACCAGAAACATTGCTCCAAGAGCTATAGCTAATCCCAGCAGAAGGCTGCGCCGTTTCTGACGAACAAGGTTGCGAAAACTGATCTGTAAAATTGTACGTATCATAGCGACTTTTCTCCTGCCTTACTCACGCGAGATCGCATCAAGCGGGGTAATATTTCGTGCAACTATCATTGGGTAAATCACAGCAAGTACGGCGACAAGCGCCAATTGACTAAATGCCAGAAAGAAATCTCCGGTTGTAAGATAAGGATTGAATGTATCTCCTCCGTATACAAGCTGAACCATGTCGTTATTGGTAGTCAGTTTCAGGGCTGAGAGAATCATCACGACTATCCAGCCGCTAAGTATTCCCATAGATCCGAAAAACGCCGCCAACACTCCCGTTTCTGCAATAAACATTTTCCCAATGAAACCTTTTTGCGCTCCTACCGCCCGCATCATACCGATCTCCGAGGTGCGTTCAAGGGCAGCCATGCTCAAGGTGTTTATTATTATGACAATGGCCACTACAAACAAGAGCATGACAAAAACGTATAGTGAGGTCTTGATCAGGATCGAAAGACTGCCTATTGCTCCTACCGATTTGTGCCAAATAACCGGCCGCACATCAACTCCATTTTCATCCATTTTCGTTTGAATAATGTCAAGAGCCTTTGTTCGCTCGACTCCTTCACGTAACTTTACAAGCACAAGGTTGTATGTCCCTGCGTCAATATCCAGTTCCCGCTCCTTTTTTTCGGTGCTGATAAACACGGCTTCCTCAACTTGCCGATCGCTGTCGACAACCAGATCTCCCTCGGAGAAAAGCGCATCCAGATTCGTCTCGTCAAACGCAAGCAGCTCTTTACTGGCCTCGGGTATTTCGACCAGCTGATGCGCCGCTGATACATATCCCATGCATTGCCTGTAAGATTCGATATCCATGAGCACGAAAGTACCTAATATCGTATTGAGAGATCGATATTTAACCAGACCCCGAATGGGAAGTTTGATATCAGTGGATGTATTATCGTCGGACAATCCCATGAAAACCATCTGATCTCGCATAATCAGATTGTCACCTATTTTCTTGGCCTCATCCGGCATAATTGATGTGTCGACATCCGACGATTCGGGCATGAAAAAAATACCCATCGATGTAGTAAGAAGTTTCTGCGCGCCGGTGGCGACCAGTACGCCTCTTTCTCCCGGCTTTAGAAAAGATCCTTGCAGAAGCTCAAGATTGTCTGAAAAAAACTGATTATACTGCTCTGTATCCATACCAATAAGAAAAACACCGTCCATCGACCCGCCGGCATCATTTAACACCATCGCTATATTTTTGCCGACAGGCAACCACGATTCAACTATATCGGTATTAGCCAGCAGATCTTTTACTTTGGAATACTGCGGAAGTGGTTCCACCGATGTCATCATCATATCTAGAAAAACATTGTCACCCTGCTGCTTATTGGAAACTAAAACGATATCTCCGGAGAAACTCTCCACAATACTTTTTTGAAGTCCCTGATTCATACCGGTGATAACCCCGGCACCTACGGTCATTAGCAGTGCGCCGATAAAAAGAATGGTACCGACGATCAGACTTTTACCCGCATGGCGCCAGAGATTTCGCCAGGCGATTTTGATGATAATTCCCATGAGAGTCAGTCCTTTGCAATTACACCGTCTTGGATTTTGACAACATTCTTTGCATACTTCATGACATTAGAGTCGTGAGTGGAGAAAATGAATGTCGTGTGAAACTGCTCATTCATATCTTTCATCAGATCCAGTATAGAAGCACCGGTCTTGGAATCAAGGTTTGCGGTAGGCTCATCAGCCAAAACAATGTCGGGCTTTGTGACCAAAGCACGGGCGATAGCCACGCGTTGGCGTTGACCACCGGACAATTCCGCCGGCCGATGACCCAGAAAATCAGCAAGCCCGACCGACTTAAGCAGCTCGGATGATATTTGACGAATCTTGGATTTGTTTTCCTTGCCGGCCAGAAGAAGCGGAAACTCGACATTTTCAAGCGCAGTCAAAACCGGAATCAAGTTAAAGGTCTGGAAAATGAAACCGATTTTTTGGAGACGCAAGTTGGTAATCTGTTTGTCTTTCAGCAGAGTAACCTCCCTGCCTCCAACTTTTACACTGCCGGTGGTCGCTTTATCGATACAACCGATTATATTCAAAAGAGTTGTTTTACCACTTCCGGACGGTCCTACGATACTAAGTAGATCACCTTTGACAATGTCCAGATCGATGCCGCGAAGAGCATGAACGGTTGTTTTGTCAAGGGGGTAGTTTTTTTTCAACCCGCGTATTTCGATAATATTCACAACATACCTCCTCTTTGCGCGGCATCGGCAATGTCAAATAATAACGCAGATAGCCTGTTCATATGAATAGAAGATTTTCGGGCATTCTAATGGTAAGCTGAGAAGAATTCAAACAGTTTTTTGTGTACTAACACCAAAACTTTTTGTGTTCTTGTGACATAAATATAGAGTGTGTGCCATATGCGAAACAAGCCTATTCTAAAAACCTGTAAAAGTTTGATAAATATCCGCCGCATAAGATTATACAGGTAAGGTGCATAAACGCGTTACGGCCGGAAAAGTTACAATGGTGGCAGAATTGTTTGCTAATTAAGTGAAAATTGGGAAGGAAAAGACGCGTTTATGACTTTAGTTCGTTATCGCATAATTGCGGTGTAAGGTATTAGTTAAGCCGCAAAGTCGAAAAAATTGATCTTAGCTCACTTATCATACGGTATGCCTTGAGAAGATCACTACCGACTGCATTTTCCAGTAATACATATACATAATCATAAAGATAGAAAAGGCTCTGGGATAAATCATCTCGCATATCCAGTGAACTCTGCAGCCTTGCCAGTATATTCTGCGCTTTAATCAACAAAATCCGCCTGTCTTCCCCCGGCTGCTTGATCCCCATAGATATAAGCTCGACACAACGATCATGCAGCATGCAGATGCGCTTTTGTTTACCGGCGGTGTACACCTGCATCTGCATGTACCGATAAGCAGCCCTTGCTCTCTGCCCCTTACTCATAACGCAAACACTTGTCCAATTTCGGTTTTTCGACTAGTCTGTAGGTACGCAAAGGCGATCTGTTATTGTAAAAGTGACATCACATGATTGGCACTGATATCATTAAAGCGATCAAAAGCCGCTAAAGCTCCTTCACGAAGCAGTTTGCGCCTGGTCAACTCAATCAGTCCGGATGCCATATCCTGATCACGGATAACCGATTCTGCCGCCTGTGTATTTATTTGTGAAACCTCCAGATTATTTATGGTAGATGAAAGCCTGTTCACTCCCGCGCCTATTATTGCTCGTTGAGTGTTAAGCTCATCGAGTGCTGTATCGATTTTGCTTAATGAATCTGATGCTGCAGCGCGAGTGTTTACAGCTAATCCCGAAAGCCCCAACCCATTTATGGTTAAATCGATTGGGGGTAAAGGATATTTATCACCCTCCTTTGGTCCAACCTGTATGTGGGCATTTCCACGGGCTAATTCTTCGCCGTTTGCAACAGATTGACCGTTATAAGTAGAGGATGAAGCTATTCGTCCTATTTCCTTTTGCAGCATTTGAAACTCTTTGTCTATAGATGCACGCTGATCATTGGTGATAGTATCGGTGCGCGCCTTAAGAGCCAGTTCTCGTTGGCGTTGGAGGATGCTGCCAATCTCCCTGGATGTTCCGTCAGTTATATTCAGCGCCGAAACAGCATCCTGTATATTGCGAGAAGCGGACTTAAAACCGCGCACTTGGGATTTGAGTATCTCCGAAATACTTAGCCCCGCCGCATCATCAGAGGCTCCATTAATTCGTTGGGCGGATGAAAGTTGGGTTAAAATTTTTTTAAGGGCCCGATTAGTCGCTGAAAGGGCTATTGAGGTTTTGTTGCGCCCCTGGACAAACCCCACGCCGTCGGCACGCCGGACTTGCATCCTGCACCTCCATTTTTGAACCGTGAATTTAGCTTCCCCATAGTTTTTATCGGCAAAATTCAGGAAAACTTTAACTCTTTTTTGGTATCATCTGGTTTGGTGCAAAACTAATAACCGATTTGTTTCCCCGATGGGATGTACGAATTGGAACCAGAGTGTTTAGGACATTAATTACCCCGAATGATGCACATCCTTGCAATTACCGATCAATCTTTTAACAATTTAGAAAGGCATTGCAACTTTTCGCTACAATTGCATCCTTTGCCCCTATTGATCCATTTTACCGGAAGATCTTTTCGCCGGTTGCTCACCGGGGCAAATTATTGTTCTGCATCATAATCCCTATGCTTTTTCAACTGAGGGTACATTCGCCCTTTCGGCTTGCTCACTTTTCACACTCTTTACTAACGGATCTATACCGGCCGAGGCCTTAAGTACCCCCTTTGGGCAGGCGGGAATACAGTTCAGACACATGATACACTCCATGGAGGTGACGCGTCGGTCCGCCTTTATATATGACGGTATATCGATACCCATCGGACATTTCTTCACACAGCTGTTGCAATTTGTACAAGCTTTTGCGTTTCCTTTTATTCGTAAGATTGTAAAACGACTACTCACCTTGAAAAATACCGAAACCGGACAGACATATTTACAAAAAGCTCGATTGTCCTTCAGTTTGAACGCCAAAGTGATACCGATTACATAGTAAAGCACGTTTCCAGCAATAAACCAGATAAGTTCATTCATCGTACCCATTCCGGCCGCGAGCGCTTCCGCGTCAGTTTGCACAAAATTGTAGTTGAATCCGAAATAAAGAGCAATCGTCGCAACCACAGCCATACCCAAATAAACATATCGAGCTTTTGCGCCCAATCCCCTTTGCCGACCCGCGCCCGGATCTTTGTAAGGCAGAAGATCAAGAATCATCGCGGTCCAGCAGCCCCAACTGCACCAGTTGCGACTGAAAAACAGAGGCCCAAGGATTTTTGCCATCATGAAGTGAACAATCACACCGCTTACGCTGCCGGAAAACAAGTAAAACAGAAACCCCTCTATCTGTAAGTTATTGCGACTTGCTATACCTACAAGCCCCATGAGAAAGGATCCGATCAGAAACATCGAGACCATCCGGACTCTCGTTTTGGCCTTACCCCTGAGCAGCGCATACAAGCTCATACTGCCGCCCTGTATGATTGCGAATATTATAAACACCGGTACCGGAGAAGGTTCTTTCAAAATGAATGTAAAAACAAGTGATGCAATAGTAAAGCCGGTGACAATCATGATTGGAGCGGCGGCATAGGACCTAAATCCCGCTTCCTTTTTTGTTCCCAAAATATCCCCCTTTTCGTCTAGTTTGAAATACTATTGATAATATAGCCCGGTAGATGACATGATTTCTTCCGCAATTCCAGCTTTTTTTTGTGATATTATACTTTTTCTAAAGCAGGCCCCGCTCTCCGGTTACAAACGTCGTAAGCCGTCAGAGCAGCCCGGCAATAAGCACCGGTGAGCAGGTAAGGTGTCAGGGAATGCGCAATTTTTTATACGGGCAGTTTATTGAAAGAATACCTGCGAAGAGAGAAGAAACAAGAAAGAAGAGAGTAAGGCAACCGACAACTGGGTGGCCGAAGGCCGAGTGACCTATACGCGTTTCGTCTTATTAAAAAAAGTTCTCTTTTACGTATCTCATTGTACGAAATGCTTTTAATGTCACCTTCATCGGGATTGGATCGCTATCGATGTTGCCGGATTCCATGCCCGGTCGTTTTCGGAAATGGATGGATACATCCCAGTGATACCCAAAAGTAAGCCCTCGCCAGAGGTAATATCACAGAAGCCTTGGGGATTATCCACCTCAACCCAATCAGTCCCGTACCGTGGAATAATCGTGATAGTAGAAGCCGATACAACATAGGTGTCGTTAGCATATGCAACTGAGCGAAAATAGGGATCACCACCAAAGGGCGGCTGAATCCATGTATTTCGTGAACTCCTTTCTCTTCCGTCTAGAGAGAAAAAAAGAAATTACGACCTCATCTATATGACGACATCCCAGCACAAAGAGGCGCGGACAGGTGAAGAGTGTCTGCGCCTCTTAATCGTTACGACACAATTTACAGCTCGAACTCAAGCTCGAACCCGATTTCTTCTCCTAATACGGTTACCGGGGATTCACAGCTGATATGATAACGATTTGTACCGTTAGCCCCGTCGACGGAAACCCTTACCGAATCGTTACTCGTCTGAGAATAGCGAATTCCAAAGAATTCACGGAGACCTGCCCGGATTACAGCTGCCAATTCTTCGGGCTGAGCCCCACCGTACTTATGGATTATACTCAATACCAGCCGACTCAAATGCCCGCTGATTAGAACCTGAATAAGCGATCCGCCTTCTTGCGCACAGGTGTTAACCGCCCCGAACCTCACTCCGGTGATAGATTTGCTTCCGGATAGCGGAAGAAGACCGGCATCGGCAAGTTCCCACTGTTTATCATCATTCCAAACGCATGCGCTCGCGGTTTCATTATTGCCGGAAGAAAGATCAGGCAGTTCCCTGATGCTGTTATCATGGTAGTCATTCTTACCGATAAGGCAAAGTATACGGCTTATAACGGAAAGAACCGCCGCCGAAGCCGCAATGTGAGGCATAACTGCGTCAGAATGCAAATCGGCTCGTCTTTGGGTTTGCCGATCGGAAATTTGATTTGGGACACCCACTAACGATTGGAAAAGTTGCGAAGCATCACGGCTCTTTTTGCATCCAAAGAGGGCGTTTGTAGAAAGCGCAAGCCACTGCGCCTGCGGTTTTTGACGGAAAGAGCGGAATTTCTCGTAACCGGTGCCCGATAGAGCAGTCTGAAAAGACGGCATGGCTACATCGACCTGCTCCCAGGTTTGGACACCGAAAAAGGATGGTCCTGCCCAGCCGATAATCGGAACTTGTACCGCCTGGCTCATTTGGCTCAGCTCGGAAAGATCGCTGATATCGGCCGGTGAGCGACTAAAGGGGTGAAGCAGAAAAACGGCATCTACCGGAGGCTTGTTGTCTTGCCACGCTTTTTCGAATACCTGATTTTTGAGAAAAGAAACAAGGTCCTCCCGACCACACGCAGCGACTTCAAGAGAAATACCCGAGCGCATATCAGTATTGTCGGTGATTAACTTTAGTGCCCGCCAATTATTTTCAAGCTCAAGCAGATCATTATCGAAAAGACAGGTCTCCAGCTGACTCCGAATATTTCTATCCAGCATCGCAATAGCTTCGGTCAGGGGATTTGAGTCGGAGGTATCTTCATCGACGCCGGAGGAACAGGTACTTGACTGAGCCGAACCCAAATCGAGCATGGATGATATACTGTCCAGCATTCCCGACTGCTCAGATTTATCGGATGCGTATTTACTCGTAGCGGATTTTTTTGAAGGCGAAGCGGCAATAATCTTCTGAATGGCCGACCGTGTGTGGTCTGGCAGCGCATGGTCTTTTATGGCCATGTTTAAGGATTCGATATCAATATCTCCACGCTGCAGTCTTTGCAATAAAAGGCGCAGCTCGATCATTGTTCTTGTAATCGGAATTTTAACGGCAAATCTTTGCGGATCGAAATCTTTCATCGATGTGAGAGGCTGTTGGATTTGCACCGATTTTTTTTCTGCTTCATCCACAGGTATAGAGAGGGAAACGGCAGGTTTAAATGCGCCGAAAAGATCTTCAAGCGACTTACTTTCCAAAGTATACGGTCCCTTGGAATTTGATCCGGGTGTGAAATCTCCAGCTATCAAAAATCTCCAGCCGGGAAGCCTGGGAACGGGAGCGGAAGGTATTGCCATGATAGACTCCTTAAAGGGTATTGGTAATTACTAACCACTTCAAAATACATTGTTCAAGGAATATTCGGGGCAATTTCCACATTGATTAAACCATCGTTTGGGAAATGTACACTAATCTTTTTAAGTAGCCAACAATCCCCCAAGCCCCCCTGTTGGCTCTGCTCGCACGGCTTCC